>DAOUTT010000081.1 GCA_030668545.1 Anaerolineales bacterium
AGGGCTGCCCTGCGGCCCCATCAACGACGTAGCAGATGTCTTTGATCATCCCCAGGTTAAACCCAGGGAGATGATATTGGAGGTGGAGCATCCCAACGCCGGTCCGATCCACCTTACCGGGTTTCCTTATAAACTTACGCAGACACCTGCCGAACTACGGCATCCTCCTCCATTGCTAGGGGAGCATACAGAGGAGGTGCTCACGGAGATGTTGGGTTACTCTGTTGAGCAGGTTGCACAATTTCAGGAGCGAGGGGCGATTTAGAAGAATTCTGCTAACCGCCCTGAAGGGCCTTTAGTGGGATCATCCATCTCGATGTGAATTCTTCAAGGATTGTGGTGTGGTCATGATGATATCTAAGGTAGAGATTCGATCCGGCGCATATTACGACTCGGTCATCCTCATGCAGCTGCAGCGCGAGCTCGCTGCTCTCCCCGATGTCATTGATGCTGGTGTGGTGATGGGGACAGAGGCGAATAAGAATATTCTCAGTCAAAATGACATGTTGTCACCCGAGGGTGAAGCTGCCGGACCGGAGGATTTGCTTATTGTCGTGCAAGCTCCAAGCGAGAAGGTTGCCCTGGACGCGCTCCGCCAGGTGGATGAGCTGCTTACCCGCCGGCGCCAAGGTGCAGATCATGAATATCGGCCAAAGAGCATCGAAACTGCAGCAGAGATGGCGCCGGACGCACGCTGGGCGCTCATCTCTGTGCCGGGTCGCTACGCCGCCGACGTCACCCGAACTGTACTTAACCTGGAGAAGAATGTCTTCCTCTACAGTGACAATGTCACCCTCGAGGATGAGATTGCGGTCAAGCAAGAAGCAAGAGAGAAGGGGTTAATGGTGATGGGTCCCGATTGCGGCACCGCAATAGTGAATGGCGTCGGACTGGGATTTGCAAACCAGGTGCGCCGAGGGCCCATTGGATTGGTCGCGGCATCAGGGACAGGTCTGCAGGCGGTGAGTGTACGCATCCACCAGCTGGGGAGCGGTATCACCCACGCCTTAGGGACAGGTGGACGAGACCTCTCCGATGCGGTTGAGGCGATCACTGCTTTTCAAGGGCTCGACCTCCTTCGGCGTGACCCCGATACGCAAGTCATCGTCTTAATTTCCAAGCCCCCATCCGCAACTGTGGCCGAAAAACTTTTGCAAGCTGCGCGGCTATCGGGCAAACCCGTGGTCGTGGATTTCATCGGCTATGCAAGCCCTAGCCGACGGGTGGAAAACGTGTTCTTTGCAACTTCCTTCGATGAGACGGCGGAAATGGCCATTAAATTGGCCTCCGCCTCTTCCGAAGTTGCACCCTCAAAAGAAGTGGATTCCAGCGCTTTTGCATCAGCCCAACGCTACCTCCGCGGCCTCTTCTCAGGAGGTACATTAGCGTACGAAACGCTGCTGATCCTTCAAGCGTACATCCCTGGAGTTTATTCCAATGTCCCGCTAAAGGAAGAACTCCGGCTACCCGACGCGCTAGTCAGTCAGGAGCACACCATTGTCGATCTGGGTGAGGATGAGTTCACGGTTGGACGCCTGCACCCGATGATGGACAACGATCTTCGGATCCGCAGGCTGGAGCAGGAAGCTTCCGACCCTGAAGTGGCTGTGCTCCTGCTTGACGTGGTCTTGGGCCACGGCGCACACCCCGACCCCGCCAGCGAGCTGGCGCCTGCGATCCAGAGCGCATTTGAGACAGCCAGCAAGGCAGGCCGCCATCTAGAGATGGTCGCGGTCGTCGTCGGAACAGATGAAGACCCGCAAGGTCTGGATGCGCAGATTTCACAGCTCGAGGCAGCGGGTGCTAAGGTTTGGACCAGCAACGAAGCCGCGGCGCGGTATGTGGGCCGCTTGATTCAAACCCTCTCGCCGGAATCTGAGATCCCTACCCACACGCCAGTAGATTTGAGTGTTTTGAAGGATCCGCTTTCGGCAATTAATGTGGGTGTGGAATCGTTTGCCGAAAGCCTGTCGGCTCAGGATGCATCCGTGATCCATGTGGATTGGCGCCCGCCAGCGGGGGGTAACCAGGAGCTGATGTCCATACTTGAGAGGATGAAAGGATTATGATCGGAGGCCAGGAATGAAGGAATTTGTTGCCGCCTGCGCTCAGATTGCCATTACTCCCAATGACGTTCAAGCTAATATATCGAAGGGTGTTAGCTGGTTGAAGAAGGCTGTGAGCGAAAATGAAGCCGAGCTTGTTGTTTTTCCAGAAACGGTGACGACTGGATATGAGACCGGCTTGGATGCCGAGGGCTTATGGGACTTGGTCGATGAAGCTCCGGGATTGATCACCCAGGGGATCCAGGAAGCTGCTGATGAACTTGGCGTCTATGTCGTCTGGCCATCGTACCGTCGGGGAACCGTGCGTGGAGAGGTCTACAATTCGTCGATCTTGATAGGTCCGGATGGAGAGATAATAGGCATCTACGATAAAACTCACCCCGCGCCCTGGGAGCGACGTGATCATGGAGGATGGGCGCTTGTGGGTGATCGCGCCGATGTATATGAAACCGAACTGGGTACCCTGGGTATGATCATTTGCTACGACGGAGATTTCCCGGAGCTGTCGCGCATACTCGCAGTGAAGGGCGCTGAGATGATCATCCGTGTATCCGCACTGCAGCGCAGTTTTGATATTTGGCTCATGACAAATTCCGCGCGAGCCTACGACAACCATGTGTATGTCATTGCCAGTAACCTGGTCGGACGGGACGCGAAGGATAACTACGGTTTTGGTCACAGTATGATCGTCAATCCGATCGCCTGGCGATTGGCGCAGGCGCGCGGCACCGAAGAAATCATCGCTGCTCGCCTTGATCCCGATCCCCTTCGCTACATCACCTGGGGCAGCAAACATCCACAAAATTTCGATCACCTGGAGGATCGCAACCTCGAACTTTATAAAGAGAGCCTTAAAGAGGCTCGATCTCGCTTCGAGATCGGAAAACGTTCTCGACCGTCGGGGGCAGAGGGCGATAATTGAGGTAGACCATCATTGTTTGATGACTACCTGGTAAGAGCAGGCCAGCGTCATCGAGCAGGGGAGGACCCATGGACATTGATAAGGCTAATTCAGAAGCGTGCGAACGAATGATGGAGTCCCGCCCACTTGTCGTGGGCTTGGGGAAAGCGCTGGAAGTGATCCCGGACATGCGTGAGAACTTGTTGCTGCATGCCGGACCTCCCATCACCTGGGAAAGGGCGTCAGGACCCATGCGCGGCGCCATTACCGGAGCCTTGATCTTTGAAGGCAAGGCGAAAGACGAAAAGAGCGCCCAGGCTCTGGTTGAGTCTGGCAAAATCGCGCTTGAGCCCTGTCATCACCATCAGGCTGTGGGACCGATGGCCGGTGTCATCTGCTCCTCTATGTCAGTCTATATTCTTGAGGACACGGTCCATGGGAACAAATCCTTTTCTAACCTGAATGAGGGCTATGGCAAAGTGCTGCGTTATGGCGCGTACAGTGAAGATGTATTAGAGCGCTTGCGCTGGATAGAGGATGTGATGGCTCCGGTCCTGGGTGATGCCATCCAGGCCAGCGGAGGGATCGACATCCGGGCGCTCCTGGCCGAAGCGCTGCATATGGGTGACGAAGGCCACAACCGAAACAAGGCCGGTTCGGTGCTTTTCACGAAGATCCTCGCCCCATTCATCGTCAGGGTGACTAAAGACTCAGAGGTTGCCGCGCAAATCATACAGAATTTGGGTGACAACGCTTTGAGCGTGCTCAACCCCGTCATGGCCGCCTGTAAAGCCATGGTCGATGCGGCTCACGGGATCAAAGGCAGCACCATCGTGAGCGTCATGGCCCGCAATGGCACGGATTTCGGGATCCGGATCAGCGGATTAGGCGACCGGTGGTTTACCGCTCCGGTTGCTGTGCCGAAAGGGTTGTACTTCCCGGGCTTCACGGAAGAGGATGCAAGCGGGGATATTGGCGATAGCACCATCACCGAGACGGCAGGCATTGGTGGCTTTGCCATGGCTAGCGCGCCAGCCATCGTCACATTCGTTAGCGGAACGCCAAGAGATGCGTTGAATGCCACGCTGGAAATGTATGAAATCTGCTTCACCGAGCACAAATACTTCACGATGCCCCCTCTCGATTTCCGGGGGACACCGACCGGGATTGACATCCGAAAGATCGTCGAGAAAGGCATTACCCCTCGTGTGAATACGGGCATCGCCCACAAAGACGCAGGTGTAGGGCAGGTTGGAGCCGGTCTGGTGCGCCCACCTATGGAGATGTTTGAGCAGGCTCTGGTAGCGTTTGCAGAAGAGTACAAGATTTAAAAGCCAAGAGAGAATATTCGCTCTCATGAAAACTTGAAAGTGAGGCTTGAATGGATCGAGATCGTTTTATCAAAACCATGACTGACGCCAAACTTTATGACTTGACCCAGGATTGCAGTATCTTTACACCTCCCTGGCCGGGGGAAAAATCGCTGGAGGTTCATTTTTTCAAGCGAGTGACTGGCGCCTATGGGGGAGGGCAGGGTGCGAATGGTCAGATTCTCAATTGGAGCAACACCGTAGGTACGCATTTGGTTGGTGAGCGAGCCTTCCATTCCGCGGGTAGAGCCATTGCCGATGTTGGTTTGAGAGATCTTTGTGGTCCGGGAGTCGTGGTCGATATTTCGGATGCGGTCTCCGACTACAGTTTGTACACCCCCGAGATGATCACCGAGCGGGCAACGGTCAACGAGGGGGATATTCTGATTATCAACACCGGATATCATAAATACTCGTGGGACCAGCCTGATGTTTTCAATGAGGATGCGCAAGGCGGAGTCGAGTCGAAGGAATTCGGATTCCTCGTTCGGCATCCTGGCCCCTCCCCAGATTTCTTCAAGTGGGCTCTGGAGATGAAACTAAAAGTCGTGGGGGTAGATTGTGGCTGCGTCGAACACCCGATGAATACGCCCATCCGCCGGATGCATGAGCGTGAATTTCAGAAAGCCGAGGAGAAGTTACTCAAAGAGCACGGAAAAACGTGGGATGAGATGTACCCGCAGGACGAATACTACAAGATGACCCACGCGGACATACCCAACGCCCACTTGCTTTTCGTTGAATCCATAGTCGGCGATATTGACAAGCTGAAAAACCAACGTGCATGGATCATGATTATGCCGATCCCCTTCATGGAGGTCGAAACTGCATGGGCGCGTGTCTCCGCCCTGACGGCGCCGAAGGGCATGGAGGAAGAAGAGTTCATTAAGGTCATGAGCTCAGCAGAGATGCTGGATCTCACGATTCCTTTCAGCGTTCAAACCCCTCAATGGCTGAATTACATTCCGCTGAGCGTGACCTACACCAAGCGGGTCGGGGGCCAATTCTTCGGCATGGGCAGGAACGGTTCGATCTGCAATGCCAGCATCCACCTGGCGAGCCACATGGATGGTGAAATACACTTTTACCCGGCGGGTCGATCCATTGGAAAAGTCCCCTTAGAAGAATGGGTTGGACCAGGTGTTATTGCCGATATTTCACATCTGGTCAGCAATTCGAGCGTATACACACCTAAGATGATTGAAGACGTGGTGGACATTCGCAAGGGTGACATTCTCATCATCAAGACGGGATGGCATAAATACGGGTGGAACAGTCCTGAATCGGACGAATTCCGCTATATGGTGAATCATCCCGGTCCTTCCCCGGATTTCTCGGACTGGTGTGTGGACATGCAGATCAAGTGGATCGGGGTCGACGCCGTGAGCGCGGATCATCCCATGAACACCATCATGCGGATCTGGCACCCGAAGACTTTCGAGGAAGCCAATCGCAAATTGGTCGCCGATTTCGGCAAGGACTGGGATGAGATGTACCCGCTGGATAAGTACTACCAGGATATGCATCTTAATCTCTTCCCGAAGCGCATCGTCCATGCCGAAAATATGGGGCTCGACATCGACAAAGCCGAAAGCGGCAGGTATTACATCGGCTGCTACGTCCAAAAAGCCATGGAGGCCGAATCGATGTGGGGTAGATTCGTAGCCTTCAAGGAGAGCAGCGAAGGTTAGGAGGTTCTTGAATGATCCTCGTTACTGGAGCTGCGGGCAAGACCGGGCGGTATGTTATCCGGGAGCTGGTCGAGAAAGGCGCGCGGATACGAGCACTTGTCCACCACAGGGAGTATATCGAACGCGTTGAAGAAATCGGCGCTGTCGAGGTCGTCCATGGCGATTTGTGCGACCGGCGGACGGTGGACCAAGCGGTCAAAGGAATACGAGCGGTATATCACATTCCGCCTAATGTCCACCCGGATGAGGTTGCGATCGGGAAGACGGTGATCTCTGCTGCACAATCTGCGGAGGTTGAGCACTTTGTTTATCACTCCGTGGTGCATCCGCATATCGAAGCTATGCCGCACCATTGGCAGAAGATGCGTGTCGAAGAGCAGCTCTTTTCCTGTGGTCTGGCTTTCACGATTTTGCAGCCTGCAGCATACATGCAGACTATTATGGCTCAATGGGACACAATGATCGGGGATGGTTGCTACCGTGTACCCTATCCGCTCGAAACCCAATTGAGCCTCGTCGATCTGAAAGACGTCGCCGAAGTTGCCCGGCTCGTCCTAACCGAGGATGGACACGCAGGTGCGACGTATGAGCTGATTGGCACCAAGCCGATGTCCCAGATTGAAGTTGCCCAGACTTTGAGCGATGGTTTAGGTCGAGAGGTGACCGCAGAAAGGACGCCGATCGAAGTCTGGGAGCAGGGTGTTCGGGATGCCGGACTGGTAACGTATGCGATAGAGACACTCACGCAGATGTTTCACTATTATGAGCATCACGACTTTATTGGCAGCCCGCAAATCTTGAGCCGGCTGCTTGGGCGTCCACCGACGACTCTGGCTGCCGTCATCAAGCGTGAGCGTCGGGGGCGCGAGAAGGACAACTGAATTGCAACCCTGGGGTAACAAGACCTCTTTGAGGAGGGAAATAAGCCTATGAAGCCTGCACCATTTGAATACATTGCACCAACCACCGTAGAGGAGGCTTTGGGCCATCTAACCGAACATGGTTACGACGCCAAGGTTCTGGCTGGCGGTCAGAGCCTGATCCCGATGATGAATTTCCGTCTGGCTCAACCTGCGGTGCTGGTCGATCTGAATAAGCTCGCGGAGCTTTCATTTATCCGCTCCAAAAAGGATGGTGAGCTGCGCATCGGCGCCATGACTCGCCATTTTCAGATTGAACATGATGACCTTGTGGCCGAACATGCTCCGCTGATCCACGAAGCTATGCCGAAAATCGCCACCCCACAGATCCGCAGCCGGGGGACCTTCGGTGGAAGTATTGCCCATGCGGATCCGGCCGCAGAATTAACCACGATCTGCGTCGCACTGGATGGGCGTTTCCGCTGTCAGAGTGCGCGCGGGGAGCGTTGGGTCCCGGCGAAGGATTTCTTCCTGGGTATGTTTACCTCGGTTCTTGAGCCCGATGAGATGTTGGTCGAGATCGCAATTCCACCGATGGCGCCGCGCACGGGCTGGGCGCTGGAAGAGGAGGCGCGACGCGCACACGATTTCGCACTCGTAGGTGTGGGCGCAGTGGTTACACTGGATGCGCAGGACCGTTGTGAACGTGCTCGGCTGGTGTTCCTCAGCGTCGGTGATGGACCGGTGGAAGCGGTGAAAGCCACAGAGATGCTTCTAGGGAAGGAAATCACCCCCGATTTAATCCGTGCGGCAGCCGAAGCGGTGACCGAAGAACTAGATCCGAGCGCGGACATTCACGCCTCGGTGAAGTATCGATTGCATTTAGCCAGGGTCTTGGCGAGACGAGCGCTCGAGAAAGCGTTCGCGCGTGCCGCAGCCCCCGGAAACCAAGCAGCGTTAGAGGAAATATCATGAGCAAAGCAATGGATGTTACCGTCACCGTCAATGGGGAGGTCTATCAAAAGACGATCGAACCCCGTCTGCTCCTCAGCGATTTCATCCGCCATGAGCTCAATCTCTCCGGGACGCATGTTGGCTGCGAGCACGGGGTGTGCGGGGCCTGTACGATCTTATTCGATGGGATGCCCGTACGCTCTTGCCTGATGTTCGCCGTACAGGCTGATGGGCATGAAATACGCACTGTTGAAGACCTCGGGACCATGGAGGATTTGCATCCACTCCAAGAGGCGTTCCAGGAAACCCATGCTCTCCAATGTGGTTTCTGCACATCCGGCTTTCTGATGAGTATCCTCCCCGTCCTCGAGGGAACAACAGACCTGAGCGAAGAGGACCTCAAGCGGGCGATGGAG
>DAOUTT010000298.1 GCA_030668545.1 Anaerolineales bacterium
TCTCGGCGCGCCTTCTTGTCTTCCTTGTCGATGCCCTTCGCCGCATTGGTCATGCGATCCACGATTTCATCCGGCACATCGAGACCGGGAACCTGATCGCGCATGTACTTCGCCATCCCCGGTGATTTCAATGGCCCAACGCCAGCCAGAATGTAGGTTTTTTCATGAAGACCAAGCCCGCGGACTTTCTCCATATACTCCTCGAAGCGGGGCACATTGTAGATGAGTTGGGTTTGAATGAAATCTGCTCCAGCCTCTACTTTTTTAGCCAAGCGGTAAGGACGGTACTCAAAAGGATCTCCGAATGGATTTGCAGCCGCGCCAAGGAAAAAGCGCGGTTCAATACCCTTGATCTCATCTCCGCATTGGAAGAGTTTCTCATCTCGCATTCCGACCATCATTTGCAGAAGCTGCAGGGAATCGAGATCGTGGACGTTCTTAGCCATCGGGTGGTTGCCGAAGGATTGATGGTCGCCGGTAAGGCATAGGACGTTGCGCATTCCGAGCGCATAAGCGCCCATAAGATCGGATTGCATCGCCAGGCGGTTGCGGTCGCGGCATGTCATCTGGATGATGGGTTCTAAGCCTTCCTGAACCACGATTGTCCCTGCGCCGACGCTCGACATGCGCACGATGGCCGTCTGGTTGTCGGTGATATTCGCCGCATCGCAAAAACCAAGTAGAATTTTAGCTTTCTCGCGAATAACGTCGCCGTTGGAGCTCTGTGGGGGACCGAGCTCTCCGGTCACGGCAAAATGACCGTCGCGTAAAATACGCTCCAGTCTAGAACCGGATTTATAGCCGTTGCTTTGAGCCTCTGTCATGTTCGTTGCTCCTTCTGGTCTACTCTGCCGCTTCGGCTTCGAGACGCAGATCTTCACGTGTGATTCGGCGCGGACCACCGTCCCTGCTCGAGGACCAATTTTTCGCTGGCTGGATTTCCTCGAGGAGATGCAGCCGGTCCTGAGCCTTCAGGCGGTCATAGATTAATTGCCACGCGCAAAGAGTATCAGGGTCGATTTCACAAATACCATCCTGGGATCCACCGCAGGGTCCATTCAGCAGCTGCTTTGCACAGCGGGCGATCGGGCAGATGCCGCCCGTCAGGCCCAGGATGCAATCGCCGCATGCTGCACAACGCTCCTCCCAAATTCCCTGCTCAGTTGGCATCCCCAGGAATGTGGTATTTAAGCCGGGGACGACGATGGCGTCCGAGAAACGCTCGGCGATCGCCTGTACACCGATGCCGCAGCCGATGGATACCACAACATCCGCATCGCGAATTTCATCCGCGAGGGGGTCGATGTATTCCCATTCGCACTGTCGCTGTACGGTCGTATGCGTGACTTCCTTGGGAGAATCGTCCAGCTTGGAGGCCATGCGCAGGCTCGTAGCAAGGATTCCGGCTTCCTTCTCACCGCCCGCGAAGCAGACCGTGACACATGTGCCGCATCCTACGACGAGCACATTCTTCGCGTCTGCGATCAGACCTTTTATTTCATCAAGAGGTTTTTGTTCTGCAGTGATCATATACGTCTCTCCTCAGGGCTTCGCGGGTTAATAACCTTTTCAGGTTTCTTGCGATCACCCTCGGGTTCCATCTACATTTACATTCTTGATTCTGTTGGCAAGTTTACACCTTTCTATATGCCTTGCCGTAGTGGATTTTGTCCTAATTTCATTATCTGTTCGGTCATCTCGGTTGCGGCTTCGGCGAATTGCTTCCCCATCGCTGCGGACATGTTAAACATCTCGATTCGCTCCGGCTCGAGACCGATAGCAGTGATGATTTCCTTGATGTGGTTGACCCGCCGTCGGGCGTTGAGATTCCCCTCTTGAAAATGACAGTCGCCCTCCAAGCAGCCGGCCACCATTATCCCATCGGCGCCTAGTTCTAGGGCGTGGAGAACTTCCAACGGATCAAGGCGTCCGGAGCATGGGATTTCCACGATCCTTGTTTCGGCCGGGTAGCTAAGCCGCAGGACACCAGCCAGATCAGCAGCCGCATAGGCGCAGTAGTGGCAACAATAGGCTACGATCTGCAGCGCTGTCCCTTCCCGGTCGTTCACATTACAACCTCAATCACCCTTGCTCATCGCCTCTATATCAAAAAGCGAAAGGACTTGGGCCTCTACTTGCTGGCGGGTGTAATGAAGCAACTCAATAGCGTTTGCAGGGCACTCTCCAACGCAGGTTCCACACCCTTGGCATATCGTCGGCTCGATGTAAGCTGTTCCAACGATCCCGGCGACGCCCGTGAAGTCGTCTTTAACCTCCGGCACGCTAAATGGACAAATACGAACACAGGTCAAACAACCAACACACGCCTGGGGGTCTACCTGGGCGATCGATCCACCTGCACTTAGCGTTTCCTGAGTCAGTATCACAGCCGCGCGAGAAGCTGCGGCTCGCGCCTGTGCGATCGTTTCATCAAGCAACTTCGGATAGTGTGCTGCGCCGGCGAGGAAAATTCCGCTGCTGGCGAATTCCACCGGTCGCAGTTTGACATGCGCTTCCAGGAACCACCCATCTGAGTCGACAGGGACTTTCAGCGATCTCGCCAACTCTCGATACCCTTCCGACGGAACCATCGGCATAGAGAGGACTAACAGATCGGGTTCAAGCAGGAGGGGAATGTTCAAGGTGGTGTCGAGCACCCGGACATGGAGTGGATGATCATTCTCTGTAGGTACGACTTCCGGCTTTCGATCACGATCGTAGCGGACGAACATAACACCAAGCTCCCTCGCTTCGTGATATATGCGCTCCTTGAATCCGTAGGTGCGGATGTCCCTGTGGAGAATGATTACATCAATTTCCGGGTACAGCTTCTTGAGGTGGACTGCGTTTTTCAATGCGATCGTGCAGCATGTTCGAGCACAATACTGCTCTGCTGGACCCACGCATTGGATCATTACGATTTGATCAACGGACTGCAGATCGAACCGACGAGTTTCAGAATCATCGTCGGTATAAGCTCCAGTTGCGAGGAGCGATTCAAACTGTTGCAGAGTCACAATGTTAGGATTGGCGCCGTAGCCATACTCTGATCCTCGGTACTCCTGTCCGCCTGAGGCGACAATCGTGACGCCATGTTGAATCTCGGTCGTGTCACCTTTTGAGTCCGCTACCTGGGTCGTGAAGTTGCCGATAAAACCGGATGTCGTAACGACCTCAGACTTCGTTCTGAGTGATATGTTCGGGTGGGTCTCTACCCTGGAAATAACGTCCGAAAGATAGGTCTGTGGGTTAGTGATGTCGTCTGCGATAAATTCCGGGAGACTAAGATGGATGTGCCGCAGATTCCCGCCAAGCACATCATCACGCTCGACGATGTGGACAGGAAAGCCCTGATCGGCGAGTGTCAATGCGGAAATTAGACCGGCAA
>DAOUTT010000163.1 GCA_030668545.1 Anaerolineales bacterium
AGCCGCTCAAAAAACTGGCCTGAAATTCGTCCCCGTGATCGTACGCGAAGCCAATGAACAGCAGCAACTCGAGTGGGCACTCGTAGAGAACTTGCAGCGATCAGATTTAAACCCTCTTGAAACTGCGAATGGCTATCTCCAATTAGCGGATGAGTTCGATCTTTCTCACGCGGAGATTGCCAAACGCGTTGGTAAAAACCGCGCCACCGTGAGCAATACGCTCCGCCTACTAAAGCTCTCTGCTGCAGTCCGCGGTGCACTCATCGAGAATAAGATCTCCGAGGGACATGCCAGGGCGCTCCTCAGCCTCCCCACCGCACAAGCTCAATCCGCGGCACTTCAGAGCATCCTTGAGCGAGAACTCAGCGTGCGCCAGGTCGAGGAACTCGTCCAGCGCCTGCTCGGTGAACGACGAAAGAAGAAGCCAACGACAAAACGTTCTCCAGAGGAAACGGCCCTGGAAAATCAACTTCGAGATGCGCTCGGCACCCGGGTGACATTAAAACGCGGGCGGCGCGGAGGAAGCCTGGTCATCCGCTTCTTCTCCGATGAAGAATTGAATGCCCTGGTTGACCGCTTACTGGCTAGCTCGGAGGAGAAGTAGCTTGCGCTACCTGGTCTTCGGAACCGGGGCCGTCGGTGCCCTTGTAGGCGGTAAGCTCGCATTCGCCGGGTTCCCGGTTACGTTTTTAGCACGGCCTCGAATTGCTGAAGCCATGCAAACGCACGGTCTTCACCTAAGTGGTGATCGCACGCATGGAGTCGTCGAAAAAGCCCATGCCATCACCGAAATCTCGGGCATGGTGAAACCCGATCTCATTCTGCTGACAGTTAAAACTTACGACGCCGAGACCGCGGTAGCGGAAATCGAGGCCGCATTTCCAGACCCCCCCACCATCGTGAGCCTATTAAATGGTATAGGCAGCGATCAGATGCTCGCCGCGCGCTTTGGGGAAGACCGCGTCATCTCTGCCACTCTTACCACTGCCGTGCAAATGATTGAACCTGCAGTAATCCACGTCGCCCGGCGGAGAGGGATCGGGGTTGAGCATAATCATCTATTGGCGGCTGAGTTCATTCGTGATCTTGAAGCAGCCGACTTCCTCGCTGTAGCTTATGAGAACGCCGAGCGCATGAAATGGTCGAAGCTCCTGACGAATATTGTCGCTAATTCGAGTTCGGCTATTCTCGGTTGGACACCATCTCAAGTGTATTCCCATCCAAGTATTGCCTCGATTGAAATTGAGTCTCTTAGAGAAACAGTCCGGGTCCTGCGTGCTATTGGCTACACCCCACAGGATTTGCCGGGAGTTCGCGTATCCCTTCTCGCGCGTGCGATCTTTTTCCCCCGACTGCTCATTCAACCTCTTCTCGGGAAGATCGTCAGTGCAGGGCGCGGGGATAAAAAACCGTCACTCCACTTCGACATCGGCCGCGGTAAATCCGAGGTCTCGCAATTAAATGGCGCGATTGTACAAGCCGGCTCACACCTGGGTTGCCCTACACCAGCTAATCGTCTCCTAACCGACACGTTGATGAAGCTCGTAAATAATCAGGAAGACCCGGAAAGATTCCAGAATAATCCCGAGCTATTGATTCAGCTCGCCCGGGAATACGGCGTTCCCGGGATTTAACCCTGTCGGCTCTGGCGCTTACGGCTCCAGCTCTCCCGCCAGCTTCTGAACAGTGAACTCGCTTTCCTGCCCATGGACATCCATCGGTCCATTTCTAGGTATAATCTCGTGAGCGTATCCGGAAAATGGAGGCTTGAATGGATTTTAAGGATAAAGTCGCGATTGTAACCGGGGCTTCTCGCGGCATAGGCCGCGCGATCGCCTTAGAATTTGGCGGTCGTGGCGCCCGTGTCGTTGTAAACTTTAATCAAAACTCTTCAGCCGCCGATGAAGTCGTAAAAACAATCTCGGAAAGCGGTGGGGAAGCTTTTGCCCACCAGGCTGACGTCAGCGTTTTCGAGCAGGCGGACGGGCTGGTAAAAACCGCCATCGAGAAGTATGGGGACCTCCATATTCTCGTGAATAACGCTGGCATCACCCGCGATGGTCTGATCATGACGATGTCCGAAAGCGATTGGGACGATGTGATCCAGACCAATTTAAAATCGACGTTTAACTGCTGTAAAGCAGCAATCCGCCATATGCTGCGCCGGAGGTACGGGCGGATTATTAACATCGCCTCCGTATCTGGGATCATGGGAAATCCCGGTCAGACTAATTATTCCGCCTCCAAGGCAGGACAAATTGGTTTCACGAGGGCGCTAGCGCGAGAAGTCGCATCGAGAACTATCACGGTCAACGCAATTGCGCCCGGTTTCATCCAGACCGATATCTGGTCGACCGTACCCGAGGATGCTCAAGAGAGCCTGATGGATATAATTCCTCTCGGTCGAGTCGGGCAGCCGGAAGAGATTGCAAAAGCTGCTGCTTTCCTCGCCTCCGATGACGCAGCATACATCACGGGTCATATACTTACCGTTGATGGTGGAATTGCGATGTAAATAGGAGTTTAAAAAGAATGGATACAACAGAAGAGACTAAAGATCGAGCTCCCGGCACAACAACGATGGCCCCCGGCGTTCTTCTTACGCTGGCTCGTCTCACAGCGCTAAGCGTCCCTGGCGTGGTTGCGATGGCTCCCATACGCAGCGGCGTCAATCGCCTCTTCCGTCGGGGATCAGGCGCAGGAGTACAAATCGACATCGACAATGGTGAGGTCGCTGTTGATCTTTTCCTGATCGTGGCCCAGGATATCAACGTGCGCGAGGTCAGCCGAAAGGTTCAGACTGAGGTTGTACGTGCCATAGAGGAAATGATCGGCATGGATGTTATTCGAGTTGATATTCACATCGAGGATATTGACTACACCGACCCTGTTAATTAATTTCGGTTCGAGCCTATGAAGCGCGAACGGCGGCAATTACGAAACTTAATTATCCAAGCCCTCTATGAAATCGACGCTGTCGACCATCCACCACAGGAGGTCATCGCTCGATACCTGAAACAAAATGACAACCTGAGCGATGATGGGGAGGAGTTTTTCAAATGCTTTGTGGAAGGCATCCTTTCTACAACTCCAGAATTAGATTCTGTAATCGCCACCTTCGCTCCCGAGTGGCCCGTTGATCAACTCGCCGTTCTCGACCGGAACATCTTACGCATGGCTCTCTGGGAGATTGTCCTCTACGACGAGACACCGCTAAAAGTTGCCATCAATGAGGCTGTTGAACTCGCAAAACGTTTCGGGTCCGAGAGCTCCGCACGTTTCGTTAATGGTGTCTTGGGTACGCTCGCCGAACAGGAACAAGAAATCCGCCGCCGATTCACGGTTCCAGACTAACCAAGATTGAACAATGGATATCTTTGGTATTGGTCCCCTTGAGATCATCTTCATTCTTCTAATTGCCATGGTTGTTGTAGGACCACGCAACATGGGGAAAACAGGGAGAATGATCGGCAGTTTCCTCAACCGTCTTTACCGTTCAGAGAACTGGAAATTGATTAACGAAGCATCTAGAAACTTGCGCAATCTTCCCAACCGCCTCGCGCGAGAAGCCGCTTTGGATGAATTGGACGCCCTGCACAAAGACATCGCGGAGACTAGCAAAGCCATCTCCGATACTGGCCGGGATTTCACGCAGGACATTCAAGATTTGGATGTGGGACTGCGCGCCTGGCAAGCCCCCTCCCCGGATGCCGTTGACTCCAAGGAGGATCCCCTGGATCAAGCTCCGGGAACTGATGCGAGTGACGGCTAAATGATTCGCTCCTTTTTTCGCAGGCTGTGGCATCTCATCACCATTCCTTTTCGATGGATCACAAAACCGTTCCAAAAACTGCGGGACTTCCTCAATTATGAACCCGAAGATACGCCAATTGCAGATGTTTTCAGTCGGACGATTGAAGAACCATCGATCCTGATCGATCACCTGGAGGCACTTCGTCGTCATCTACTGCGTGCGATCACCGCTCTCATCCTCGCCGTTCTATTGAGCACGCTCTTTGCCAAACAGGCACTGGATTGGCTGGCGGTCCCCATTAACGGCATCGATCAACTGCAAGCGATTGAAGTCACCGAATCAATCGGCGTTTTCATGCGGGTTTCGTTGCTAACTGGCTTTGTTATCGCTCTGCCTTACATCGGGATTGAGATTTTCGCATTCTTGAATCCAGGGCTCCGCCGACGCGAGAGGATACTCCTGCTGACTGCAATCCCGGCAGCAACGATCCTTTTCCTGCTCGGCATAGCTTTCACTTATTTCATTCTGCTAGAACCAGCCATCGATTTCCTGCTCCATTTCATGGACATCAGCGCCGCGATCCGTCCTGCGAATTACATCCAGTTTGTGACGGGGCTCATGTTCTGGATAGGCGTGGCTTTTCAATTCCCGCTCATCATCTACACTCTGGCAGGCTTAGGTTTCGTGAACGCCAAAGCACTCCTGCGCGGCTGGCGCTTCGCCATCCTTGGCATCGCTATACTCGCCGCAGCCGTCACGCCCACGATCGATCCGGTGAACATGGGGTTGGTGATGCTGCCCATGATCGTTCTCTACTTCATAAGTATCGGTCTGGCGGCGATTGCGGGCCGGGGCCGCATGAAAAAAACGCGCTCCGACCCCCCTTGATCGAAAGTTAGGTTCCCCGATCGTAGAATTCGATGATGGGCTTTCGTCTACCTCGACCAACCATCTTTGATCCAATCCGGCTAGCAACCCCCAAGCCCGACGACCGCTTGAATTTTGCTCGGTTCCAGCTCTAGGGGTACAATCGCATCATCGTCAAACCAATTCATGAAGGAGGAAAGTCCACAATGCGACCTGTCTACGCCCTCTCCGGCGGGGTTTCAAAGTTCGCGAAAACCCGTCAGGATAAAAATTTCCAGGCAGTGACAAAGGAGGCCTACGACTACGCCATCCAGGATCTGGAAATTGATTTCCCAACGTTCACATCAATCGTCGACGGATCGGTAGCATCGTATTTTTCCGATCACTTCACTCGACAGCTCATGGCGGGGATCATGGCCCAGGATTACCTTGGGCTGTGTCCAAAACCCAGTCACCGCGTCGAAGGCGGTGGTGCGACGGGTGGGCTCTGTTTCCAAGAAGTGTGGAAATCGATCGCTTCCGGTCATATGGATGTCTGTGTAGCCTACGGTTTCGAAACCATGAGCCACGTCGAGACGTGGAAGGGGAACGAATTCATCGCCCTCGCCTCCGACGCTTCCTGGGACTATCCCGTGGGTGGTTTCTACTCCGGATATTACGCTATGATGGTCACACGGCACATGAAGGAGTTCGGCACAACCGTAGAGCAGATGGCACACGTGTCCGTTAAAAACCACATCAACGCCTTCTCAAACCCCTATGCACAGAAACGGAACCGCTACTCGATCGAAGATGTACGCAATGCAGTCATGGTCGCGTGGCCGCTCACTCGCCTCGACATTTGCGTTATGTCTGA
>DAOUTT010000070.1 GCA_030668545.1 Anaerolineales bacterium
AATGAGTTCAATGATTTGGAAAAGCCAGACGGTCTACGTTTCGGGAGGATGCCTGAATTTGGGAGCTCTGGGGGGCAGGCTCACCCCACGCCGTTGCCGGTGCGGTTTGAGTTCGCGTAATAAAAAGGGGGTCTTAGTCCTGATAAAACCAACCTGCCCCATCTAGCTTTTGGGGCAGGTTTTTTCATCCTACAAACGGTTCTGAGTCGTAGACAGGTTAGGATCTCTCAAATCCCAAACTCGACTAATCACATTTGCAGTAAGATCCTGATGACGACGCCAGCGGAGTCCATACTCCACCAGCTGCATTGCATTCATCTCGGCTGGGAATCTGCTCGTTACAAACCGGCGCCTCGGGCTCTTTCGTCTCCTCAACAATCACGGTTTTTTTGAGCTCCCGCAGCCCTGTTGGAACCCCCGTCGTCTCGACATCTTCCAGCCGCAGCCAGCAGCGGATATACCCGTCCAGGTCCTCCACCGCCAGCCAATCCCCTAGCGCGTTCCGGCCATGAATTTCCGCCCATTCTCCGCGCAGCAGGAATCCACCGGTTTTGGGGTATTCCAAACTCGGGCCGAAATAGCAGGCCAGATCCCTCAAGGGTGCGGCCATCATCGGACCCAGCGGCGCCGCGCAGGTTCCCGATTCGTTCGTGTAGAACCAATCCGGAAGAGACTCCAGGCCTTGCGACCCGCCCTGAATCATCGCCACCTTCCAGTAGTGAATCGTGCAATCATCAAGCGGGTCGGTCAGGACCGTGGTGCCGGGCAGGAAGAATTCACCTAGCAGATTCGTACCCAGAAAAGCCGGGTCAGTCTGCAGGTTTACAAAATAACCATCCGGGATACAGCCGCCTGGTCCGGGTTTATAGCGCAGCTTGGCATATCCCTCTGTAACCTGCGCTCCATCGATCGGTGAAATGAGCTCGGGGGCTACCATACCCACCAATGGAGAACACTCCGGTCCGGTGAAGAAGGACCTGGGTGAACTGGGTTCACCAAAGTCGGTCCCCACACCCGCAAACACCTCCCACCAGTACTGCGTATGCGGCTCTAGATCTTCAGCGGTCGTCCAGCGCGTATTCGGTGTACCCGTCCCGCCGCCCAAACTTGGGCCGGAAAAATCATGCTCCGTTGACAGATGGATACCAAACCCCTCCACCTGACAGGATCCCGGGAAGGACCACTCGAGCACGGGGCGAAGATCGGGGACGATTTCGTAGGCACCTGGCAAGACTGCAGCCGGTTGGTCCAATTCCGCAACAAGGCAGGGGCAATTTCCATAGGCATTGATCCTGAAGTTCGATACAGCAGACCACGGCCCATCATCCGGACCGTTGATGGCCGCCACCCGCCAATAGTAACGATCACAGTCATCCAGGAGCACCCCTGGAGTCCATGCCTTGATCGGATTGTCTTCCCGTAAATTGATCACGAGTGCCGTGAAACTGGAGTTTGTTGACACCTGCAGGGAATAACCTTCAGGCGTACATGCGGGATCGGCATAATCCCAGATGTAGGTAGGGTCCAGGGTACTGATATTGCCGGTAGGAGCTACAGGATCCGGCGCCAGTAGTGACGCTGTTTCACAGGATGGTCCGACGATGAATTCCCACAACTCCGAATAAGTGCCGATCATCGTCCCATTCATCGCGGCCACCTGCCAGAGATACGCCGTACCGGGAGTGAGATCCACGCTCGGGCTCCAATCTTTGCCCGAATCCCCCGTGGTACCTCCGAATCCGGTATCAGCTATTGTGCCATTGGTCGCGTTAGTCCACAGATTGACGATGTACTCCGTAGGGGAACACGCCACCGACCAATCCCAGGTCAGTGTAGGTCGCAGATCTCCCACCAGGGAGTGATTGGGAGGGTTGGAATTTGTAGGGCTGGTATAGAGGTCAACTTCGGTACAGGGTCCGCAAGCGGTCAAAACTAGAGCAATGAAGGCCAGGAGCAGCAGCGCTCGGATGTCGTGTTTCATCGTTCTCCTCCTTGAGATGACGTGATCTACTGCAGAATCAGACGGGTTCTGGTTCTGCTCGCTTCTATACATGTAACGAATACCTCCACAGAATTGTGACACCAACACTATTCGTCGGATAACTTTGATATTGTGAGATAAGTCACATTGCTTGTCAATCGGGACTTGCGGCTATCTGCCTCTTTTAAACTTGATCGCTGTTAGCAAATGCTCATCTATGTTCTAAAGTCAGTAGTTCCATTATCAAGCAAAGCACATCGCTGCCAAGCCCTCCCCCCTATCTCAACTCGAATACTCTCACGAAGGGCGGATCATCGATCAATAGCCTGAATGGGGAACCATCTTCAAGTTGATCCACCGGTGAGATCAACAGCTGGGTGAAGGTCGAGCGGTAGGCAGTCTCATCGAGCAGCATCACTTCCCCGGTTGCATTGTTCAGCAGGAGGTGCGGACCGCCGGCGTTGGCAGGGTAGTCATAGTGCTGCTCCCCAGATTCATCCAAAATGTCGACCGTGACGGCATGCAGAATCTGATCCTCATCGAATTGGAATACGCCCGTTTCCAGATCCAACTCCAGCGGTCTTATGACCTTCGCGGCCCGGCTGAGCTGACCTTCATGAGTCTCAAAATCCCAGCTTCCGTAATATTGGATCCACGGCAGGGCCGGGATGCCCTCCCACTGGACGATCAGGTACTGAGAGGCAGGCAAAGGATCGGATTGAGTTTCTCCCCTTCCCAACCCATCCAGCCACGCTTCCAATTCTGCTTCACTCCACGGTTCCCACACATCCCAGGGTTCGAAATTCTGCCGCACTGCGAAACGAATAAATTCGGCCGACCAGTCGAGCGTGTCCGCTCCGAGCACGGCTCCCAGACTGTAGAGATAGTCTCCCGTGTTACGGCGGCCATCGGCAAAGGTCTCAAGCCCAGCGAAATGCTGCGCTGCGTACCCATAATCCCACCATGTCCAGATTGTGCCCACCGGGTCAGCGGTCTCACCTAGCGTCGTCAGCGCCCTGGCATGCGCCTTGCCCACGACAGTCTCCACGGGTATGCGCCAAACAAACTGGTACATCAGAGGGATGATGACCAGGACAATCATCAAAGCAGCCGCGGCTCTCAGCCGCTTGTCCCAGGCATACCGCTGGCTTGCCTGCACCGTGGCCCATTCCAACGGGACGAGTAATCCCAGGAGAACCACCGGTGTGGCGAACATCGTGAAACGGATGCCCAGGCGCACGGAACCCACGCCGAGCAGAAGCAAAGGCAGAAGAAACACCGCTGCCGGTTTTTTCCACAGGAGAAACAGATAGCCAAATACACCCGCTGCCCCCAGCAGAGGGTGAAACGCCATCCCCTCGAGAGCGAAGTTGAGATTCACCTTCTGCGTTTCCCGGACGGACGCAGCCAGATCGGGAAACACTAACACTGAGCCGGAGGCCTGAGACCCACCGTCTCCGAAAAGTTTTCCCACGTAGGCAGGGATGGTAATCGAGAGATACTCCTGGAATTGGATCCCAAGGATCACTGCCAGCATAACGAACAGAACAACACCCATAAGGCGTGTCGACCAGGGATGACGGAAGCTGGCGGGAAACCGTCCCATCCACCACACAAGCAGCAGGCCCACCGCTGCACCTATCCAGCCGGCCCCCACCACGAGGGAGATGGCGAGCAAGGTTAGAAAGGAGGCGGATCGAGTCTCAGGTACACCCAGGAACACCACCAGTGTGGCAGCAAGCCCCAAGAGGGCAATGATGTATAAGCCGATGGAGCTGTGCCAGGGCAAGGCAACAGCTGCGAGAACGATCAAGATCGCGGGAATGATGCGATCTTTTTTATCGCCAGGGTCGCTGCGGCCAATGCTCTCCGGACCGCGCAGGCGCGCTTGGATCCATACTGCCAGGAGCCAGCTGATCAGCAATGGGAAGAATAAGATCGCCCAATCCGTGTCGTAGAAACCCAGGCGGGTCCGATTGTAGAAGGCCGGGGCGAGCGCTCCCAGGATCGGCACGATCAGCGCCGCATACGGCGCCCCAAGGAAATAACTCCAGAGTGCCAGCGGTATGGCAACCAGCGCTGCGAGCAGAATGGAAGCCCAGAAGGCAAGATTGGCAACCGGGATCGGGAAAATCCGGGACAACACGTCCAGCAGAGCCGCCATGGGCATGGGCTCTGCGATTGGGTTCACGCCTTCTGCGCCTGCTACCCAGAAATAGGCATCATGCGTCGCCAGAAGCCATTCGCCGTCTACGTTAAAGTCTGATTGGTCCCAGCGCGGGTACTCCATCAGCCGCATACCTGCGCTGAATAGGAATACAGCGAAGCAGATCGCGACGATCTGCCAGAAACCTTTGCGGAAAATCCCTACGTTAGGCACGATGCTCCACTGACATTAACGACCCCAGAGTGAAATCTGATCCGTTGGAACCACCACCAGCAACTAATCCGAGATTGACGAAAGGCAAATGAAGGTTCACTAACAGGTACAAAACGCTTCGATCGATTATTTTATGACTCTCCCTGGAGGATAACGTGATCAAGCAAAAGGACACCGACTAGTGAAGTGACAGGACTATAGGTTAAGTCCGAAAAGCGCACAAATATAGACGATCGCTCTTACTGGTGCCCGTTCTGATCTCGGCGCTGATGCCTCCCGTAATAACAGGCACTGATCCTATCGAACCAGAGCCTTGTTTATTACATAATTAGTGTTAATTCTCAGGGATCGACCTTGATGTTCCGAAGAAAAGTGTACTTCTCTTCGTTGCTCTCACCCTCAGCATCCCGGTGTCCAACTGGGACGACTAGCTTCTTTCTGTATTACATTTCCACTACCTGGAATATTGGGTTTTGAATCTGTCTCTCCTATCGTCTATGTCTGCAGGAAGTGAAACAAAGGATTCGGAAAAGCCAGACGGTCTACGTTTCGTCCGGGGGCTGTGCGGGGCCGCGAGTTGTCCAGCGATCAGGATCGATTCTCACCCTACGAAGAACCAGAGCGAATACAAGACACTCAATATCAAGAGGAGAGCTGAACTTGCCACAACGTAAATGAATCGGGTTTTGGGTCTCGAGTTAGCGAGATAATCGCCCCAAATAAGGAACACTGGGAAAAGGTCCAGCACGTAGCGTGAGAGTGACCGGAGCGAGGTTGCCCCTTGAACTCTGAAACTTAAGTGGAACACCACATTAACAATCATGAAGGCAAGAATCTCAGGTTTTCGCCAGCGAGGATTAATGGCGATGGCTGCTGTGATTGCAAGAAGGAGTAACGCAGAAAGTGTGTCGAGTGTCGTTGGAAGGTCAAACGTGACGAACCATTGCCAGAGGGCCGTGGTCAAGCCGGTCAATGGGTCCACCATGGACTGGTTGGCGTACTCCCGCAAGATGACAGTCATGGAGGGAAAACCAGCCATAGAGCGCCAAGCGATGAAGGCAAAGCCGCCAACCAATGGAGCCCCAATCGCGGCAAGTGCGGAGAGTTTTGCAGGGATGGAGCTTCTATCCGTTGAGCAAATGAACCGCCTTGCGGCGATAATAGCAATAGGGACCGCCAAGAAGATCCCTGGTCCACGGGTCAAACTTGCCAGCAGGGCAAAAGCGGCGGTAACGAGCCATCTGTTCCTGTACGCAAGATAGACCGATGCAAGCGTGAGGGCGATGAAAAGGGACTCAGTGAAGGGAGCGACAAGAAAGACAGCCGTGGGATAGACCGCCATACTAATCGCAGCCCACTTCCCTGAATCGAGGCCGAACATGGCTGAGCCGAGGACGTACAAGAGGGAGAACGCGCAAGCCGCGGAGAGGGTAGATACGATAAGACCGGCAAGGATGAAGTTTCCGCCGAGGAGTAGAGCTATGAATCGCGTAAGCCCAGCGTACAGAGGGTAAAAAACCGAGTCCCCTAGTGACACGGAAAAGTAACCATTCATGGCGAGGTTGAGGTGATGCACCGCGTCCCATCTTGGCCAGACACCGAGCAGTAGTGTGCCGAGACGAGATGCTGGCATCTCCAACGCACCGTATACTGAAGGCAGAGAGGAAGGCAGGTTGGGTTCAAGAACCAGCCAGGCCGCCGCCATGATGATACCCAGGGCAATGCGGAGCCCGATCGCGAGGCCGATGCCCCACGTCAGGGCAGTCTTCCAGGTAGACCTGGTGGTATTCTGTGGGAGATTGATCATGACGTTTGAACTGCGATGATGGGCCTCTTGCCCGACTCTGCGACCACCTTCTATGATGGCGATGTTGTCAAGCCCCAATTTCTAATTCGATAGCATACCTTGTAGTATGGAAAAACCTTATCCGTATGTATCATATGGCAAGCCGGCAGTAGTCATTGACAATTCCCCCGAGTACATCTCGCCGTGCGACGGATCCTGTCCTATTAGGTCTCATTATGGGTATTGGAGTCCTGTGATGCCCGAAAATGTACCTGGATTCAACTACCGAGTGCAACTCTGATGGTTGGAATAGTAGCCTAGATCGCATTAATGGCATAACTCTCTCTCCAGGACTTTTTTCCACAGTCATGCGAATACGTCACCCCAGATGTCAGAGTTCACCCTATTCTTTTTAAGCCAGGAAAATGAATTCAATGATTGGAAAAGCCTGACGGTCTACGTTTCGTCCGGGGGGCTCAATTTGAGCGTTTCAGAAACGGGCTGATAACCCCCAGGATACGAGTTCGAACCCTGTACAAGGGGGCTTGGAAGGAAAAAGGCACCCTTTCAGGTGCCTTAAGGTAGCGGGGCTCAGATTCGCCTGTCCAGAGCGAAGCGTGGGAAACTGAGGACCTTCAGGTTACACCGTGCCGCACCGGCTACGGTGCGGTGTGAGTTCTAACCCTAAAAAGGGGGCCTTGGACCGTCAGGCTGGTGTTCCAAGGGTGGCCTTGCGATTTTCGACTACTCGGAACCCAGCGAGCATTTGTTACAAGTATCCTACACTCGGAGAGTCAATCTTGCAAGTGCAGTCTGAATATAGGATAGGAACACCACAAACCTCACCTTCATTCTTCCGTGTTGGACTTGGTATTTGAATCTACGTTGTATGCTTGGTTCAGGAAGCCATAGGAAGAAACATAAGTGAAGGATTCATTCGAGATTTTTGGGATACGTTGAAATCACAGCCCGCCTTTCCTGATAGGAATTCAAGACTGTGATTGTATCGCTCATTGTGTGTCCAAGCACATTTTCTAGAACGGATGTCCTTTTTCGGCCACTACACCTCTCCCTAAGGACATTGGGACGATGTGCTGACTTCTGCGCCGTAGTCAGAAGACCTCTCGGTCCCCTCAGTCCCTTCAAGGACACGACGCAGACCTCCCCGGGTAAGTACGTTGACTTTCCCTGCATACCTGCCTCATTTACTGTTTTGGCCTTTGATCGCATGGGGCTTCGTTGTTATACGCCAACTCGCCCGGCCTCACAGCCTCTGATGAGATTCGTGTCCCTCAGGTCGCAGATTTGCCTACGGCTTCCTTCAGACCCCGCCTCACGACGACGCCCTTGCCTCACAGTCCCCGCAGCGCAGCGGAGTGGGGTCAGCTAACGGTTGGTGCGATCAACCTCCGTAAGGGTCTTTCACCCTCTAGCCAACGCCCATGCCGGGCGCACGTAAACTACCCCGCAGCAAGCTGCGGGGCATTCACAGCAGAACAATCGTCATGGGGACTACCGCCCCCAAATCCCTGCTTGTCCATTCATCCCGCCAGCAAACTGATGGGTATTCTGGGAATACTAATAAAAGGATGAGCCTCGTCAATGGGTAATTCGTGGGTTTGCGCGCAAATCAATCTAGGGGATCGTGAGAAGCAATACATAACGGAAAAAGCTATCGTACCGTCTATGGCAGCGGTTCCCAAAGTAAGCCTCTTAGATCATTCTCTTCGACCAAAGCCTTGAATGCATCTGTTACGAACGTTGAAGCGCGTAGGCCCTGGATTGTAAATATACCTTTGCCCTCTAATAACTCGAGGTCCTTGAACTCGTAATGCTCAACGTGAGAAATGAGGTCCCCCCCCAGTATGTAATCCACCACAGAACGTTCCAGGTCCAAGCAGTCCACAACATCAGAGACGTGGATCAAATCAAAGCGTCCCTCTTCACATTGAAGCGGAATAACTTGAACGCTGTCCTCAATCAACGGCCAAAGAACCTGAAGAGCCTTGTCGCTGAAAACGACTCCTATCGCGAAGAATGAAGGAAAATCCCCCCTGGTCAACTTCCCCTGTCGCACCAGCTTGCGCTGCAACGGGCTCAATTCTTTCGACTCCGTTTCGTAGCGAACAGTGATCACCGGAAACGGCTCAGGGAGAGGTTCTGTCCGTAAGGTTTCGTGGAGAAACCAGCCATCACGCTCGTAATCAATCAGGGCCAGATTGTAGTAATGGTCAGCGTCTGGTGTGTATTTCCAAATCATCAGTGTTCATCTCCCTGGAACAAGCTCACCTCACGGGCAAGCTCAGCACCAGCGCGGCCTTGTTCAACAAGGTGATGGGCGGCGTTGCTCCGACGCTGATTTAGATTTCGCCGAAGGTAGTGTAGCTATAGGTATCGGTCAGCGCGCCCGAGGGGTCGGATAAGCAACGGATGCTGCCCTGGCCATCGAGTAGGGATCCATCTAATGAGATAAAAGCCTTTTCAAATGGATGCTCGGTAGAGTGCGTGGCCGATATTTCAATCCGAATACCTGCCATTGGGAACCCTACAATGTCCTCAAAAAAATCAAAGTTGCTTATTGTCGGTTACGAGACCAGGAATAACAAACCTTTCTTCTCCTTGTCTTCGCCCGCTACCATGCTACCAGACCCGAACAGTAGATCACACCACCTGAACGAAAGATGCGTCTTCGAGCTTGTTAGTAAATCACGCTCGGCAACTTGGGTCACCAATGATCCATGCCCGATATCGAA
>DAOUTT010000189.1 GCA_030668545.1 Anaerolineales bacterium
GACAGAATTGCGCATCGAAATTCACCCCCGGGCATTGGAAGTCGTCAGCCCTCCTCATCAGGATATGACATGAGTTTAAACCTGACAATCCTCTTGAAATTCTTCGGCCCGCTGATGAGCGCGATCTGCCATATCGATGATTCCCAATTAGCGCGAGTTCCAGGGCATGGTCCGCTGATCCTCATCATCAACCATGTGAACATTCTCGAGGTCCCCGTTCTCTACACCCGTATTCAACCGCGTTCTATCACCGGATTTTTCGCCGGCTACCACCTGGAGAGTCCCTTGATGCGTTGGCTGCTCCTGACCTTGAATGGCATCCCGGTGCAACGCGGGACGCCGGATCGGGCCGCACTGAGGGAGGGGATCTCACGCATCCGTTCCGGGAGTATCTTCGCCATCGCCCCGGAGGGCACACGCAGCAAAGATGGTCGCTTAGGGCCGGGCAAGCAAGGTGTTGTCACACTGGCCCAGAAAACAGGAGCACCCATTCTACCGATCGTTCATTGGGGAAGCGAGCACTGGCAGGACAACGTGGTCCGGCTCCGGCGAACACCTTTTAACATCGCCGTCGGTCGTCCCTTTCGCCTGGACACGGGAGGGAAACGAGTGAACCGGCATATGCGCCAGGAGATTCTGGACGAGATTATGGCCCAAATGGCCGCATTACTTCCTCAGGAGTATCGAGGAGTCTACGCCGACCAGGGCAGCACCCAATCCCAATACCTGCGTTTTACAGAATAGCCGGCCTTGCATTGCTCCTGGTCCACTCTCCAAACTACCTTCCGAAACCTTCGTTTCTGAAATTTACCTATGCAAAGCTGCGTAAGTGACCCTTCACGCTGAAAGTGAATACACCTCCGGATTGACACAGTTAGGAAGGTCTTCGCCCTTAAGACCGGCGATCAGATTCTCTGCGGCCATTGTCGCCATCTTGGTGCGCGCCTGCTTGCTCGCACTGGCGATGTGCGGGGTGATGATGATATTCTCGAGTTCCAGCAATGGGTCATCCGCGTGAATGGGCTCAGATTCGGTTACGTCGAGTGCGGCATAAGCAATCTTCCCGTTGTGAAGCGCTGAATAAAGCGCAATCGGATCCACGATAGGTCCCCGCGCGGTGTTAATCAGGATCCCTGATGGCTTCATCAGCTCAAATTGCTTATCGCCAAAAAGGTGATGCGTCTCATCCGACAACACCGTGTGAATGCTGACGAAGTCGGACTCTTGCAGCAAGCTGTCTAATGATGCAAACTCGACACCCATCTTCTCCTCGAGGTCAGGGCGCCTTTGGATGTCATGGTAGACGATTCGCATCTGGAAACCCTGTGCACGCTTCACTACGGCCTGACCGATACGACCCAACCCCACGATTCCCAATGTTGCGCCGGCGATATCTGGCCCCAGCAGCAATGTCGGCCCCCAGGTTTTCCAATGGCCATCGCGGGTAAACTTATCGGCTTCCACCACGCGGCGAGCTGCAGCCATAAGTAAAGCCCAGGCGAAATCTGCCGTGGCATCCGTCAAGACCCCTGGTGTATTTCCTATTGGGATTCCACGTTCCGTCGCTGCTGGGATATCGATATTGTCGTAGCCAACAGCCATCTGGCTGATCACTTTAAGTGATTCACCTGCGGCATGGATTAGACCGCGGTCTATGGTGTCGGTCAGCAAGCAAAGTAGTCCATCCACGCTGGCGATCTTCTCGACTAAAACATCATAAGGCGGCGGCAGCTCTCCTTGCCACACATCGACATCTGCCGCAGTGCGAACCATCTCCAGCCCCTCGTCGGGAATGATTCGGGTCACGAAAACTTGTGGTTTGGACATAACATTCCTCTTTGATTTGCTTTAGACACACAGTCTCGTAGGCGAAGATCGCCGCACTGCTCAGATCAAAGAAGTGATCAAAAGATAGATGCTGTTCCTGCTCGTATCCCGTCTCTTCTGCCACTGTAGCACTGCCGATTGATTTCTGTACAACGCACGACTATTCGGGACGAGTCGCAAGGTGAATTTATCCTAAAACACAAAAAATCTCAACCGTAATAAATAGATTGAATTTAAAGAAGTCTCTAGAGATACGGTTATAATAGTTATAGGTCGAGCTGACCATCAATAACAAGAATAGGAGAACCATCATGACAGAAGGTGTCAAGAAACTTCATCGTTCCAATGACCAGAGGATGATTGGCGGAGTTTGTGGTGGCTTAGGGGAATATTTCAACACTGATCCAACGATCGTACGCCTGCTTTTTGTAGCGTTTGCGTTGGTCGCTGGGGGCGGTTTGCTGCTGTACCTCATACTGTGGCTCCTCATCCCGCAGGAACCAACGGCTGAAGTACCTGAGATTTCAGTCGAAGAGTAAGACATCTTTGGACCAAGTCTGCATCCAATAAAGAATATAGTTGTTGGGCCCTCAATATTGCACCCTGGTACCCCATTGTCTTTTTGTTTATCCTGCGGACGATACGATAACTTTCCGGGGCGGGAAAATACTCAATGTGGAGCCGGACTGCAGCGTTGCCAACGGCGTATATCGGATCGATGGCGAGAAGATCCAAACCAAACTTGGTGGCATGATACGGGCATACTGCGGGGACGATTCACAAATCGATGAGTTTATCCTGTTTATAACCCGGTTGAAACATTCAGTGTTGGTGGAGATGGTCTCCTCGTGGATCTTATGAAAGACCCAAATAAGATGGAAATTATCCCAAGTGAGTCCTTGATTTTTAACAGGAAAGAATATAGGCTTTGCTCAACAAACAGGAGAACCTGTTTGTCAGGAGGAGAATAACATGGACCCCAACACACCCTATGAACAGCCGCCTGAAGATCCAGATATGAGCGGCGATCTTACCTCATCGGAACAACCGCCCGAAGATCCTGGCATAAGCAGCGATCTTCCCTCGTCAACTCAAGCCCCACCTTCAGAGCCGGAAAGCGAGAAAGGCAAGACCTGGCTCTACGTACTCTACGGAGTCGCTGCCGTTCTCTTAATTGCGGTGATCGCATTTGTACTCTTCGGCTCGTGCTCTACCCCTCCACCAGATGCCGGAGATGACTCCTGGACCAAGATCGAAGCTGCGGGGGTCATGAAAATCGGGACCGCCGCTGATTACGCTCCGTTCGAGTACTACAACGAACAACTTGTGATGGATGGATTTGACATCGCGCTCATCCACGAAGTGGCCAATGTACTGGGCGTGAATGCCGAAGTGACCGATTTCGCATTCCAGGGTCTTGGAGGCGCGCTGCAGATTGGTCAGGTGGATTTACTCATCTCGGCGCTTTCCATCACGGATGAACGCGAGGCCATCGCCGATTTTTCGAACGTCTACTTTGTCGGCGAAGACGGTGTCCTGGCCCGTGAGGGCTCAGATATCGATTCCATATCGTCTCCAAGTGATTTCAGCGGGAAGCGCGTGGGCGTCCAGAACAAGACCGCTTACATGGATTGGGCGCAATCGACGCTGGTTGCAACAGGCATCATCACACAAGACCAGCTATTCGTTTACGCCAAACCCGAGCATGCTGTTGCCGATCTCACGATAGACAGGCTTGATCTCGTAGTGATGGATTTCTTACCTGCGAAGAAGGCTGCGTCCGAAATTGGCGTGAATCTGGTTGGGCAGAGTCTCAATCTCCAACACTTTGCGATCGCGGTTCCTCAAGGAGCTACAGCTTTACAGCAGCAGATTAACAGCGCACTCACCGAACTACAGAACAACGGCACAATGGCGCGGCTGTATGAACAGTACCTGAATTTGAAGCCGGATGAAATTCCTACACCGTCACCCCCTGAGGCTACAGCGACACCTGCGCCAACACCAACCCCAGGAGGCTGCATCAACGGAATGGAATTCGTAGATGATCTCAGCTACGATGACGACGATTTCACCGATCTGCCCAAGCTTAACCCCGGGGAGCAATTCGCCAAGGGTTGGCAGATCAAGAACAGCGGTACGTGTGAATGGACGACGGATTACTACCTCGGTTTCGTTCGTGGAGACCGGATGGGTGGAGAAGATACGGGTGTGGATAGTAAGGTGGAAACCGGTAAAACCCTTGATATATATGTAGACCTCGTGGCACCCAACACAGCCGGAGAATTTACAGGTTGGTGGCAAATGTTCTCCGACAAAGGTATCGCCTTTGGCGAGACCATCTGGGTGGCGATCCAGGTGATTGGACCCACAGAGGTGCCTACAAATACTCCTGAGGCCACCGAGACACCCATACCGCCGGAAGCAACGGCGACGGATGAGCCCGCGCCCACAGCTACAGAGCATCCGGCCGCGGACCTGATTGGACCGACCTGGGTGTTGAAGGAATACACACCCCCGGATGGGTCAGCTACGGCGCCGCTGGACGATCCGGAATCAACGGTGATATTTGACATGGACAATACGATCAGTGGTTCCGGCGCTTGTAATTCATACAGTGGGCCGTTCCTGTCGGACGGAGAGGAAATTGACATCGAGATAGAATCGGTCACAAACTTGGCATGTGAGCAACCCGTAATGGATCAGGAACTGATCTTCCTGCAGCTTCTCGACGAGATACAGGAATACATCATCCGCATTACACCTGATGGAACAGAATTGGAAGTGCTCGCCGAACGCACCATCGATGATAAGCAGGAAGATGTGGTCATTATGGTGTTTGAAACCGAGTAGCATACGTTAGCTTGAAGAACAAAAAAAGAGGTGGAGGACGCCCTCCACCTCTTTTTTCATTGATAACGCCCGGAGCTGAACCTCCGGGCTCATAACAAAAGGGTGCTCAGCACCCTCGCTTATAACCCGAAGGGTTTAATCTGAAAGCTCGGCCATTTATGGTCGGGCGACACGGCAATCTCAATAATCATCGCCCGGAGCAGAACGGCCGTGTTCAGAAAACAAGGGTGCTTCGCACCCTCCGAATGACGCGAAGAATCTGTGACCCTCCCCCAAGCCAAGTAAGAATAAGTACTGAGAAGGTTTAGAATAGGCCTACACCTGGCACTATTAATCATAGTATCATGGGGCTCAGGTTTACCTGATCCCCCTTTA
>DAOUTT010000300.1 GCA_030668545.1 Anaerolineales bacterium
CTAACGGGTGTGTTATTTATGGCGGTTCCGGACGATGTCCTTATCGAGCGCTTATCGGGCAGACGCATCTGTCGGAATTGCCAAGCACCGTACCACGTCCTTTTTAGTCCTCCACGCGAAGCGGAAACGTGTGATCTGTGTGGTGGAGAACTGTACCAGCGTGATGACGATCAACCGGAGACGATCAAAGCGCGCCTTGATGTTTATCACCAGCAGACCGCCCCACTCATCGAGTTCTATAAAGCTGAAAATCTCCTGCACGAAGTCGATGGGAATATTGATATCGACCAGGTGACGGATTCCCTGCTCACGATCATACGCAGTCTCCAGCCGTAAACATCCATCGATCACAGAAGTAAATTATGAATATATCAAACGGGGCTGTCCTTAAAGGACAGCCCCTATTTGGGTCAATAAATTTCTTGAAGGGGAAAACCTCCTTCAAGGAGTTGGGTGCTGGATTAATCAAATAGATCCTTCCAGCCCTTCTGAAGCTTGCCCCACTGGTCATCCGCCCAATCGACAACCTGTCCTACGCCCGCTTCGACCTTCATCATGGTGAAATTGTAGGCTACGGCATCCCATTTGACCACGTTCCACCAGGCGGCGACGTAATCAGCTCGCCGGTTCTGGTAGTTCAGGTAGTAGGCATGCTCCCAGACATCCAGCCCCAGTAAAGGCGCCAGTCCCTCTGAAAGGGGGTTGTCTTGATTAGGTGTGCTCTTCACGAGCAGCTTGCCGTCTTTATCCGCACAGAGCCAGGCCCATCCGCTGCCGAAGCGCGTCATCGCCGCCTTCGAAAATACATCCTTGAAGGCGTCGAATGAGCCAAAGTCCGCAGTTATCGCGTCCCCCAGTTTTCCACCCGGCTCCCCGCCGCCCTTCGGGCTCATGCTGTGCCAGAAGAAGGAGTGGTTCACGTAACCACCGCCATTGTTGCGTACAGCCGTGCGAATTTCCTCGGGAACGATGTCCAGATGGGCCAGAATGAATTCCACGGGTTTTTTCGCCAGGTCATCGTGTCCTTCCAGAGCCTTATTTAAATTGTTCGTGTATCCTTGGTGGTGCTTCGTGTAATGGATCTCCATTGTACGAGCATCAATGTGCGGTTCCAGTTCATTGAACTCATACGGCAATTTGGGTAGTTCGTGCGTCATGTTTTCCTCCTCGTAATTTTTCGATACACCCATTATACCTATGATTCTCAGATCGCTCGCTTTCATGAGGTCAGTTCCGAGTATTATTCGAGAACCCTTTTGCACTGGTATATTCCCCGTTCAAATCATCGCAGGCTCCAACTCCACCACTTGTGGTAATATCCAAGGCTAATAATCGTCCAAGGTTGCAAATCAACCCATAATAGGCACTCAGGGGAAAGTTGCGATCTTGGAAAAGGAGAACAGCAAGCATGAGTGAAACTACAAATCAACAAGGCGGGGATTCACATCCCAAGTGGCTCACATACGTCCTAATCGGGGTCATCGTTATCTTGGTCCTACTCGTTATCGGCTCCCTCAGCGGGGTTATCGGCGGTTCAGGGAGCACCCCTCCTGCAACCGAGATACCGGTTGAACCTCTTCCTTCGGAAGCACCACCCGAGGCGACGGAACCAGGCGCCACCGAACCGCCGCCTGAGGGCGAAATGCTCTTCACGATTATCCAACCCGGGAACGGTACCGATTGGAACTTGGTTGAACCGATCGAAGTGACTGGTTCAGCTGCCGGGATGCCGAACGATCAAGTACTCATCTTCGCCATTGATGAGGATCTCAATATCCTCGGCGAGTCGACAGCAACGTTGGGCGCTCCAAATGCAGATGGTCTGAGTACGTACACAGGTACGCTCTGGGCATCCGCGTCCGTAAAAACAGATGGGAAAATCGTCGCCGGTGGCCTTTATGATGATGGCAGCATTGCTGGATCAGCCGGTGTTTTTGTCACATTGATCCCTGCCCCGGCTATCGAGATCACGGAACCCCTTAATGGCGCCATGATCCCCGATCCAATCTCATTCACTGTGAGCGGAACCGGCGTAGAATTGCCGGAGAACAATGTCGTCGTACAAGCAACATCGAGTGATGGCACGGTCCTGGCAGAAGTATTCACGACCGTGAACACAAGTGAGTTAGGTGGAGCAGGGTCTTGGTCAGCTCAGCTGAGTGTGGTTGTACCCGCAGGTACAACCGGCCAGATCATCGCGTTCTCGCTCGATCCGAAGACCGGAGGGAATATAGCCTTTGCGCAGATCAACGTTGTCTACGGCCAGTAGTAATCCAGAATAGGTCAACAAAAAAGGGCCGCCCTTCGTGGCGGCCCTGGACCGTTCACCCGAAGGACATAAGGTATCCGCGAGATCCTTTAGTGTGGTGAATTGATCCCAGTAAAAATTAGCTCCTACTTCCTAAGACATCACCTTCCTTCTCCGAACTCAAACCGGTGGAAGGATTCTCTGCCATTAAAAACTGTTCTTCCACTTGGCAGGAAAGCAACTGTGGTTTAGTCTAGGTCGAATAAATCTACACAAGCATCAATCGAAACGATCGGAGAACCATTGACTCCAGAAATCGCGCAGGTGTTGATCATCGTCGCGGGCGCTTTGCTCCTGCTTATCAGCGATCGCATCCGCGTAGACGTTATCGCTTTGATGGTCTTAGGGACGTTGGCTTTGACGGGTCTTGTCACACCAACAGAGGCGCTCTCTGGCTTCAGCAGCCCGGCTGTCATCACAGTCTGGGCTGTCTTCATCATGAGCGGTGCGCTTGCTCGCAGTGGGATCGCCAATCAGATCGGACGGCAAGTGTTGCGCGTGGCGGGCAATGGAGAAGCACGCTTAATCGCTGCGATCATGCTCAGCGCAGGCTTGATGTCCGCGTTCTTAAACAATGTTGGCGTGGTCGCCATAATGCTGCCCGTTGTGATGGATATCGCCCGCCGTACAAGGCGCTCTCCTTCGAGATTTCTCATCCCTCTGGCATACGGTTCTTTGCTTGGCGGCCTCACCACACTCATCGGAACTCCAGCAAATATCTTGGTCAATGAAGTCCTTTCAGACGCAGGATTACAGACATTTAATCTCTTCGATTTCACACCAGTTGGTTTAATCCTGCTCGTCACCGGCATCCTCATCATGATTCTCGTTGGGCGACATCTGCTTCCTGATAAGGATATTCATAATTCGCTTACACAAACCCCGCAAGAACTGCTTGAGGACGTTTATGACGTGGAGCAGAGGCTCTTCTTATTGGGCTTGCCAGAAGGGTCACCCCTCTCCGGCAATTCTCTTTCCGAGAGCCGTGTTGGTTCTGCGTTAGGA
>DAOUTT010000337.1 GCA_030668545.1 Anaerolineales bacterium
AAGCCATAACGGGCAAAATTTTCCCAATCGTCAAAAACATCGGTGGCTGTTTTCTGATCGACATCGTTTTCAACTGAGCCCTGAATAAACTTTTTCCGGTGAGTCTTCAGTGACTTTGCCTTCTTCTTTGCGATCGCCTTGCGAAGATCATCAGCCTCAGATGCCGTGTACCCTGCCATCTCCATGGCCGCAAACATAATCTGCTCTTGATATACAGGGATCCCATACGTCTCTTCGAAGATCGACTTAAGTGCTGGATGAGGATAGGAAACTTGTTCCTGCCCATGCATGCGGCGAATATAGGTTGGGATGAACTCCATCGGTCCTGGCCGGTAGAGTGCTACCATGGCGATCACATTGGCTAACTCACGCGGCTTCATCTGCATCAAATAGCGCCGCATACCAACACCTTCAACTTGAAAAACGCCCAGGACCTCCCCCCGCCCCATGAGCTCAAAGGTTTCAGGATCATCAACAGGAATTGTATTTATATCCAATACAACCCCATGGCGAAGGTTAATCAGCTCACAGGCACGCGCCATCACCGTAAGTGTTGATAGGCCAAGGAAATCAACTTTAAGCAACCCTAAGGAGTCCAGTATCTGCATTTCGAATTGAGTCACCGCGCCGATTGGGTTATCCTCTTGGTTCCCACCTGTACAACGATGGAGGGGAATGTACTCAGTGATCGCTTTATCGGTGATGACCACTCCTGCCGCATGTGTTCCCGCATGTCGGACTACCCCCTCTAATTGCGCCGCCGTATCTATTAGTTCCTTCAAGTAGGGCGTCTCGGTATAAACATCCTTTAACGCCTGAACCTGATCGAGTGCCTCCAGAATTGTGATCGGTTTTCCGGGGATATTCGGGATCAACTTCGTTACCCGGTCTACTTCCGGCAGCGGGATGTCTTTCACCCTTCCTACGTCCCGTATTGCAGCACGAGCTCCGAGTGTCCCGAAGGTTATGATCTGTGCCACCTTGTCGCGCCCATATTTATTCGCGGTGTATTCGAGCACTCGAGAACGGAGATCATCCTGAAAATCCAGGTCAATATCCGGCATCGAGACACGCCCCGGGTTTAGGAACCGCTCGAAAATCAGCCCATGCTCGATAGGGTCGACTAACGTGATTTCAAGTGCATAGGCCACGATAGAACCAGCCGCAGACCCGCGCGCGTTGTACCAGATATTTTCCTCGCGAGAAAAACGGCATAGGTCCCACACAATGAGAAAATAATTGTCGAAGCCCATCTCATGAATGATTCCCAGCTCATAGTTCAAACGTTCCTGAAAAACCGAATCCTGGGCGTGATCACCATAGCGCTTTTGGAGCCCGATATTACAGAGGTGTCGCAGGTAACTGTCGGAAGTAAATCCATCGTTCACTTCGAAATGCGGCAGACGATAACCTTTGAATTCAAGGTCTACTTCGCAGTGTTCGGCAACCAAGACTGTATTCTCAATCGCTCCAGGAATATGGCCGAAAAGCTGCTTCATCTCTTCGGTAGAGCGAAGGTAATACGAGGGATCCGTCATGCGCATCCTGTCCGGATCCGACTGGAGAGAACCGGTCTGGACACAAAGGAGCAGATCTTGCAGTTCGGCGTCACTGCGTTCGACGTAGTGAACATCGTTGGTGGCGAGAAAACGACCATCATACCGTTTCGCCAGATCGATGAGCTTCTTATTGATCTCCGGCAACTCTGGGATGTCATGAGACTGCAATTCAAAGAAAAAGTGATCGCGGTCGAAAATCTCAAAATACCAATCCAGGAGTTCACGAGCGTGTTCGTCCTGACCTCGTTCGAGAGCGCGCGGGACTTCCCCCGAGAGGCAGCCTGTTGTACAGATCAATCCTTCATTGTGTTCAGCCAGGAAATCGTGGTCAATCCGCGGGCGGTAATAAAAACCATCGAGCTGGGCAGCAGAAGCGATCTGGAGTAAATTTTTATATCCTGTATCGTTTTCTGCTAGCAGCAGAAGGTGGAATGCACGACTGTCCAATTTTGGATCTCGATCATGCATTGTCCGCGCAGCAAGATACGCTTCTATTCCGATGATAGGTTTGATGCCAGCTTCTTTCGCGGCTCTATAAAAAGAAATCGCGCCAAACATCGCGCCGTGATCCGTTAACGCCAACGCCGGCATATCAAGCTCTTTTGCCTTCTGGACCAGCTTATCAACTTTGCTCAGCCCGTCTAGCAGCGAATATTCAGAATGTACGTGGAGGTGAACAAATGACATTCGCGCGATTGCTTTCTCGGTAATTTATTAGGAGGACACCAATGGCTGATTATAGCCAACGGTTCATGGTTACGCTAGGTTTTTATCTCTGCGTCGGGTACGGCACACTTCCTAGAACAGTAGGGGCACGGCATGCCGTGCCCCTACCTGATTAATATACCATCGGTTTCAATGAAGAATATGCTGACTTATATTCCTCCGCTGGTGCTGGGTCGTTGTTTTGTTTGTCGGGGCACGTCATGACGTGCCCTTACTTGCATCTGCCACTCCCATTGACTAAACTCCTTAAACCGCTGAGCCTGGGAAATGCCGTAAGCCCACACAAATCATGAACTTCCTCACGATCCTGCGATCCGTTCGCACACTTGGTTTGAACAACAGCCTCGCCGCTGTGTTGTACGCCTTCCAAAGGGATCGAATGAATAACGCCTATCGAAGAGACCGCATTCGTGGAAGCGACAAGGCGCTCGACCCAGGCTCCCTTCAGAAAGCCTATGC
>DAOUTT010000142.1 GCA_030668545.1 Anaerolineales bacterium
CGATCGTCGATCGATCTACGCCCACGGGCGCCAGGATGCTTTCGACGGCGCGCAACATCAACTTGGTGTAAGCCTCGCGGTCATAGGCCACCTGCCCTTCGAGCAACTCCCAGGCGCGGGCTTTCTCCGGGCCGGGAACAAGCAGGAAGTTCATGCGTTCGCCCGGGTGCAGCTCAATCCCGGTTGCGGCGAGCTGGTGCGCCACGCGCGCCGCAGCGGTGCGCACGGTGTACTCCTCGGGTCGGCGCGAGAGCCTGTGGGCGATCACCAACTGGTCGGTTTGAACCACGCCGGCTCGTAAGGACAGCAGGCGCTGCCGGGCGAAGGCGATGGCTTTGGGCAGCGCGGCGCAGAAACCGGCCGCATCGCGTCCCTGGGAGAGGATTTCCAGCATGCCGAGCTGGGTCTCTTTGATGTAGCGGGGGGTGTCGCGGCGGCGGGCCTCGATCCCGCGCACCTTGAGCGAGCCATCCTCGAAGGCGCCGAAATAGCGGTTGGCGACCGCCACGCGAGGTTCGGTCCGTGATGGCAGGAATGCCAACCAACGATAAACCCCCTCAAGATCGATATGCAGGCCGGTCTCGGCGTGGATCTCATTCAGGAGAGCATCGTAATCTGGCCTGCCGTTCGTCTCTGGCTTGTGGATCCAGAGTCCGTCGACATAGAGGTGCAGTACACGAAAGCCGCGCGCCTCGACGATTTCCTTTGTGCGCAGCAGCACCTCGCGACCGTAGGCGTTGACCGCCTCGTGGGCCTCAATACGGCCGAAGCGGGCGTTCTTGTATCCCAGGTAGCCGAAGCAGGTCACCAACAGCCACTTGTGAGCCGAGTAGCGGCGGCGGTAGGCCTCGAGCCTCGGGTCGTCCTCAGGCAATTCGCGGATCAGCGCCTTATAGCGGCTGCGCTTTTCGAGCAGCGGCTCGAGCGTCTCGGGCACCAGGCCCTGGCGATGGCGGCAGATGGATGTGCCCAACTCGGGGATCGGTTCGCCATCACAGCACTTTGCCCCCACCGTCTCGGGCGAAACATTAAAGTGCACCATGATGCTCGGATACATGGCGGTGAAGTCGAGTTCGGCGACGTGTTCGTGCAATCCCGCTATGGGCGTGTAGACCAACCCCCCTTTGTCGGCTGACAGCAGATCCAGGCCACTTTTGAGCGACTCGGGCTGCCGCTTTTGCCACGGCACGAGTACGCCGCGCCGCAGTGCGGTGGCGACCTGCATGGCGCTGATGCCGGTGCCGGTGGAGACGCGGGCGACGGTCTGCGGTGGCAGGCCCGAGAGGCGAGCGATCTCGAGAATTCCATCGACCCCGTAGTCGTTGGCCAGGAAAGCGTTTTGGCGGTCGAGATGCCAGCGGCCGAAGAGCAGGTGCTGCTCGTTGCGGAATACCACCCGGCCGTAGGATGCGTAAGAGGATGCAGATTTGCGCAGTACGCTCTCCCCGCGATCGCGGTTGAGCGGCAGAGGAATGCCGTAGTGGCGAGCCAGCTCGAGCAGGCGGGGGAGAATGTAGTTGTCGCCGTAGGTGCTGATCAGCACATCGGGATCGTAGTGTTCGAGCAGGTGGCGTATACCGAGCACCAGGCGGCGGCTGTGCGCCCGCGGAAAGTGGAAAGTGTTTCCTTCGATTTCAACAAGTAAATCGCCGCGGTAACCCCGCCCTGGATTCTGCATCTCGCCCGAAAGGCGCAAGTTCATTGTGCGCAGCGGTGGAAGCGGATAATCGATCTCCCAGGGCGAGTCGAGCGCTTCGATGCGCTGAATGCGGCGCCCCTCTATATCGATGGAGCAGTAGGCGAGCGGAAAAATCCCGCGCCGCAGGACGTACCGCTGCGGGAGCGAGATGTCGGCGTCGTAGTAGGTCAGGTTCGGGCGGAAGTCGGCCACCTGGCGGAATAGGCGCGGGAGCAAGTCGGGGACGCTAACGCCGACCTCGAGTACCTCGATGTGGCGATCGAGGAAAAGGTCGATGCGTTCAGTGCGGCGCAGCGTGACGGGCGCACCGCGATTGCGCAGCATCTGACACACTGAGCGCAGTTCCTGGCGCGGTCCGTGGGCGTAAAAAGTTGGGGTGAAGGTGTCGTGCAGGTGGTGGCTCTGACCGTCGGGGTCGATCACCCAAACCGTCATCCCGTCACCGGAAGGGTAGACGTCGAATAACCAGCCGAAGAGGGTGTTCACCCCTCTTGTTCCCTTTCTCTGTCGCCATCATCGAGCAATTGTGCGCCATCGGCGGAGGGGATGTCGCGCAGTGTCGATTGGAGGATCTCGATCTCCTGCTGCAGGCGTAGCACCTGCTTGTGTTGCTCGACGAGCATGGCCAGCAGCATGACTTCAAAAGGTAGAAGGTGGGAGGCATAGGCTGCGGCGGCCAGATGCTGGCGCGAAGAGCCGAGTAGGTCGTCGAGGGCGCGCTGGTCCTCCCGGCGCAGGGCGCGGCGGAAACGGGCCAGCGATTGCTGCTCCTTGAGAAAAGCCTGGGTGATGGATGGCAGGGTTCGTCCCATAGTAGCCTCGGGTGCTTCTGTGTTATCGATGCCGTCTCTAAAACAACTTCAATTGCTCTCGACCAGAGTCCTCAGGGGAGCGCAGCAACCAGGCGGCATCTGCGGAGATCTGGAGACGGTCGAGCAGAGTCCAGCGTTCTTTGACAAGGACGCGCGGCTCGCGAGCCCCGACGATCACCGGACCGGCAGAAGCCAGCCGCTTTAAATGTGCGATTGTGTTGGCCAGCAACCGCTCGGTGTCGCTCAGGGAGACACTCTCGTCGTAGAAGGTGGTAAGCATGTCGAGCACAAACAACACGGATGGGCCGGGTGCGCGCGCATCCAAGTCGGGGATACTGTCGCTTTCCTGCGTCCCCGGCCCTGTTGGCGCTGTTTTAACCAACTCCGCCAACTGGAAACAGGTGAAGGCGCGTGAAAGACGGATATGCTCTAGCGTGGCGTGCGGGTCGGAGCTAAGACGCCGTGCCAGACGGGCGACGAAATAGCCGTCGAAGCGGTTGCCACCGTCGAAGACACGCACTTGATGGCCACGGGCGGCCAGGACCGTGAGGTAGGCCAGGAGGGCACGTGTGGGCGTGTGCGCGCCCCAAAACAGGGAAAGACGCGGCTGGAGCAGCGCCTCCAGCATGGCCGGATCGGCGGCGGGGAGAGGTAGGTCAGAATAAGGAAGAGATACCAGTTCTCGCTGCATTGCTGTGCCTTTCTTCAGGGTAGGCGCCCCCGGATCCGCCGAAAAAAGAGAGCGTCCGGGTGCAAGCCAGTGCACATGTTGGCTGCCGTTCGCACAAGTCTCGCGTGCATGGAGCGCACTGGCACAGACGGGAAGGGTAGAGCGTTCCTTGATAGAACAAACGTGCTAACAGTGTATCGTTGTTGGTCAGGAGGGCAATCCCGCCTGTGGTGGAGCCGCGCGGGGGATATCTCCGTCACCCGCGCGGGGGATGTGGGCAGCAAAACGTATCGTAAAAATCTATAAATAGGGCGCTAAAGGGTTGAGCGGGTCTAGGACGTTGTGGAGTGGAGGAGTTCTTGCAGGCGCGGGTGGTCGGCGTAGTAGCCATGATATTGAGCCGGGATCAGGGCGGCTATGCGGCACATGATTTCATCGGTGTTCTGGCGTAAGTCGGAGGAGCGGTTTTCTGGATTGATCGCAGGAAGTGTGAATGGTTTGCCAATGTGCATGGTGAGCAGCGGGCGTCGCAGTTGCCGCCAGGCTTGCAGGGTTTTCTCGGTGCCGGTGAGGCCGATGGGAACGATGGGAACAGAGGCTTCGTTGGCTAGGAAAGCCACCCCGGTTTTACCGCGTGCAAGCGAGCCCGTTTTACTCCGTGTCCCTTCCGGAGCCATAGCAAAAATGCCGCAATGATTAAGCCATTGAACAGCATCGGTGATAGCGGTGCGATCGACCTGGCCGCGTTGGATGAAGATGCCGCCGGCCGCGCGCAGGATCGGCCCAAATATGGGGTGCCATTGGTATTTCTCGGCAGCCCAGCCGGTTACCTTTTCGCTTCCGAGCAGGCCGTAGGCAAAGGGGGCATCGAAATAACTCAGGTGATTGATCACCATGATATATGGGCCGTCAGGGGGGAGATTTTCGAGCCCCTTGACCTCTCGATGAGAAAGTAAGGCGGAAAATAAGTTAAATCCCCAACGCAAGAGTCGGGAAAACATGCCAGTGGCTCTCCAGGATATGAGTTGATGTAGATTGTAGATGTTTTTTAGAGTGCTACAATTATGGGTGTCCGCGGTGAGAGGCGCATATGATCGAGGTTAAACGTATCGACACGCAGTCGAAAGCAGAGGTAAACCGCTTCATCAGCCTGCCGTTTCGTCTCTATGAGGGACATCCGCTATGGGTTCCGCCCATCATTATGGACATCAAAACCAGGCTGAACAGGGAGAAGCATCCCTTTCATGAGCACTCGGATGTAGAGTTTTTTATGGCCGAGATGGATGGTGAGGATGTCGGGCGGATCGCCGCGATTGAGAACAAGCCTTACAACCAATATCACGAGAAGAAGCAAGCCCAGTTTTATTTCTTTGAGTGCATCGAGAATTTTGAAGTCGCCCGCGCGCTCTTCGACCGGGCTTTTGAGTGGGCGAAGGAACGAGGGCTGAACCAGGTTGTAGGACCAAAAGGATTTGGACCTCTAGATGGCTATGGGCTCCTGGTCGAGGGGTACGAATTCCGCCCGGCGATGACGATGATGAACTACAACCCGCCATATTACCCCGAGTTTGTTGAAAAATTAGGTTTCCGTAAAGAAGTGGATTTTGTTTCCTGTTATCTGAGCGCGGCGAAATTCCGGCTACCCGAACGCGTCCATCGCATCGCGGAGCGCGCAGCAAAACGCAGTGGGCTCACCGTAAAGCGTTTTCAGAATAAGCGAGAGCTTTTTAAATGGGCTTCACGCATTGGGAAAACCTATAACGACACGTTCATCAACAATTGGGAGTACTATCCACTCTCCCAGAGGGAAATTGAATACGTGGTCGGTGAAATATTGGCGATTGCCGACCCGCGCTTGATAAAAATTATTCTCCATGGCGAGGATGTGGTTGGTTTTCTGTTTGGGTTTGCCGACGTATCCGCGGCTATTCAGCGGAGTAAAGGGCGGTTGTTTCCATTTGGTATCATCGACATTCTGATCGAAATGAAGCGCACAAAATGGGCAGCGCTGAATGGCGCTGGGGTCCTCCCCGAATATCAGGGGCGCGGCGGCAATGCCCTGCTGTACTCCGAAATGGAAAAGACCATCCACGAGTTCGGCTTTAAGCACGCAGATCTCACACAGGTAGCTGAGTCAGCAGTGCAAATGAGGCACGATTTGGAAAACGTAGGCGGTGAAGCCTACAAGAACCATCGGGTATTTATCCGGGAGATATAACGAAAAGGAGCGGTTAAAAGCGGGGAATATAATCAGCTGATTTCGTGGACGAGAAGGAAGGGTAGACAGGAACGAGCAGTTGATTTGTTGTGGTTGAACCTGCTATGTGGTTGTGCGGATATGCGGGCCGAGGAGTACTTTAATAGAGACAGTAAGGATACAACGCGACCCATCACGGGTCGCGTTGTTTTTTAGAGCGTTAACTTCCGGAGCGGAGGTTCTAACCAAACGCGCCCGCTAATCCCGCTATCCCCAGACCAAGCGCCCCCAGGATGAGCGTGGTGAAGAAGGCAACTGCCATTATGGCGATCCACCCCAGGAGGACGGTTACGATCGTCTGCGTCCAATCCAGGTCGAGCGCCTCTTTGGCGGCGATGAACCAGGAGAAGAGCCCGGCGATCGCTGCGGCCAAACTTATAGGAGCGGAGACGCAAACCAGCGCCGGCGAGAGCGCCCCGACGATGCCGAGCACGCCGACCACTCGCCATACATACGCAAGACCTAACGTGCGGGCGAGTTCACCAAAGGTGACTTCGGCTTTAAAGACGGCTTGGCCCACCCAGGCGATAACCGCCGTGCCGACGGCGAAGCCGATGATCCCAACAACAGTGCCGACCAGCGCACCGGTAATACCGGCAACAGGTTGGTCGAATCCGCTCGCGCTGAATGTTGAACCGAGCGAACCAAGGAAAGCAGTAGCAGCGACGATAATCCAGGCGGTTGTTGTAAATGATGTGTCGTGCTCGACCTCACTATATACTTCTTTGTTGAACATAAAGGCTTTCATGATGCGATCGACGAGCATGATAAAAAACTCCTTTCA
>DAOUTT010000330.1 GCA_030668545.1 Anaerolineales bacterium
CAAAGTGAGGGAGCCCGGCGATGAACCAGGCCCCCTCTGTTCAGAGAGCACAGAGACGTTATTCGGCTCGTTCTGCCAAAAGCAGCTCTACCTGCTCTTGCAGGAATTGTGCTCCTGTCTCTGGTGTCATTGTTCCTTCGAGAGCGATATTGCTGAGGACCGTCGGGATCAACAAGCGTCCCTCAATGTCACCTACCACAGCTCTCTCCGTGGCATCGTAGTCTGGGCGGAAAAGCCAGCGCTGCATCGTATCGAAACCGTCGGCGATCTGCGCCAGTGTCTCGTCAGAGTAGTTCGCGAAGTAGTCGCTGAGTTCACCCCAACCCTCAACTGCGCTCTGCAGCGTTGGGACCTTGCCGAAGGGAGCGAGGGCGAGGATGTCGAGATAATTATCGCCGGTCATGAAGAACTTGACCACATCCTGTGCCACAGGATCAGCACCCTGCATGATGCCCAGGGTGACCAACTGGCCGTAAGAAGCGGAGCCGTTAGGACCGGCCATCTCGGATGCGAAGCCGGTATTCCCGGCGAGATCGGAAATGGTGATATCGACACTGCCGCCGTCGGCGAGACCGGAACCGTCGACAAGATCGTCCATGATGTAGGTGCTGTAGAACAACATGCCGGACTGATCGAGCTCATACGCTTCGCGTGCCCCGCGCCAGTATTGCGGACCGGGAACCGCGCAGCTCTGCAAGTCGGTGTAGAACTTGAGCGCCGCGATCATCTCGGGTGTGTCCATCGTGACGTTGCCGTCTGCGTCGAAAGGCCAGGCGTCATTGGACATCGCGACCTGTTCGAAGACCTGATGGCCGTAGTTCTGTCCGGCATCCGTGCCAAGCGTCAGGGCGTACAGAAGATTGCCCGAGCCTGGTAGTGTTTCGCAAGCGGCGTTGATGGTGTCCCAGCTTGTCGGTGCGGCTAGACCGGCAGCCTCGAAAACGTCGGCGCGGTACCAAATAGCCTGGATCCAACCGTCAAATGGAACTGCGGCGTACTTACCGGTTGCGGGGTCGACGACCATAGCCAACGGTCCCGCGCGGAAGTCATCCTCGCCAATGCTGGCGATGGTTGCAACTGCCGCATCCTCGTCAAGAATGCCGTCAGCGGCGAAGGCGGCTACGCGCTCGATGCCCATGCGGACGATGTCCGGCAGGCGATTTGCGGCCTGGGCAGTAGCGATGCGCTGGGTGATGCTCCCTTCGTCAATGGGGACGATGCGAAGATCGACGTCTGGGTGGTCAGCCATATATGCTGCAGCAATGGCTTCATAGAGGTCGACGCGGTCTTCCTGATTATCGGTGGTCCAGAACTCAACAACAGTCATGTCTGTTGACTCGGCCGGCACCTCTACGATGACCTCGACCGGGACCTCAACGGTCTCGACGATGGTCACTGGTGTTGGTTGCGCGCAACCGCCAAGCACGAAGCTGGCGATCAATAGCGCGGGCAGGACATAACGAAAGTGTTTCATCTCTTATTCTCCTGTGTTTCGATTAACAAAGATTTGTGTTGCGGAAGTTGGTATATATCTCGCGTTCCTGATCCTATGTTTCGCCTCCTTTCACCCGTGATAAGGGTGTTTCTTCTATGTGTGATCGGTTGTGATGCGTGTGGTCTTATAAGTACGGGACCGATGTGCGGATTCACACAGCTGTAGAGTGGGGTAAAGAGTTTTTAGATTTCTTCTTTTGTTCTCCTTTCATTCCTCGGGGACAGGCTTGCTGTTCAATGTCGAATCCCGAACGATAAGTCGGGGGCGGATCAGGCTTTCCAATTCGGATCCTGCCTGATTTTCAATCAGGTCGATGAGCATTGCGCTCACCTGGCGTCCGATCTCGTATACAGGCTGATAGACGGTTGTGAGCGCAGGGTGAGCGTGTTCGCCGGCCACGGTTCCATCGAAGCCAGCGATAGCGAGATCCTTACCGACGATCAGGCCGCCTTCTTGGGCGGCGCGGATCGCACCCAGCGCGGTGAGGTCATTCACGCCGATAATGGCAGTCGGGGATGGTGAGCGTTCGATCAAAATTTTAGTCGCCTCATACCCTCCCGCGCGTGTGAGGTCGCCTTCAAGGACCAGGTCGGAATCATAGGCAATATGTGCTTCTTCCAGGCCTGCCTGGTAGCCCTCGAGGCGATCGCCTACTAAAGTGAGTTCTTCGGAAGCCCCAATGAAAGCGATCCTTCGATGCCCCTGGTCAACGAGGTGTTTCACGAGATCTTTGACACCAGAGCGCCCATCCACACCAATATGCGGCGATGTTTCAAGCGTTTTGCTGCGGCCGAAGGATGTGAAGGGGAAATTCTCTTTGGTGAGGTAGCTGATGCGCCAATCATTCACGCGGGTTCGAACCAGGATGAAGCCATCCACGCGGCGTGAGTTGGTCCATAAATGATAAGCGCGTTCTTCAGCTTTGCCTGGCGGGGCGACGGAAACGAGCAGGTCATAGGACCTGCGGCTGGTTTCATCACCGATTCCGGCTATAAACTCGCTGAAGAAGGGATCGGAGAAACGTGACCCTGAGGTTGGAAAAATCAAACCGATGGTTTCGGTGCGCTGACGACGCAGCTGCCTCGCCGCATGCTGGGGGACGTAGCCCATTTCGTCCGCAGTCTCGATGACGAGGTCACGGGTTGTAGAAGCCACATCATCGTACCCGCCCAGCGCACGAGAGACGGTCGTGACTGAAAGATCAAGCTTCTTAGCGACGTCGCGTATCGTAACTGGCAATGGCCGGTAATCCTTGTTGAGAATACGAAGAATTCCTGCCATCCAAAACGATTTGGATAGTGCATATACAGTACCCCAGTAA
>DAOUTT010000159.1 GCA_030668545.1 Anaerolineales bacterium
ATCGTTTCGTGGGCACCAGCATAGGCGCAGAACTTGTGTGAGTCAATTCACTTGGAGACCGGTTATACCTAAGGATCAAAGGGATATAAATGGCACGATCGCTATTCAGCACCTGGGGTTACCGATTTAGAAGGATGAAGAGATTTGGATTGGATAGCGTGAACTTGGAGATGTGTTCGATGATTGGAAGGCGTATTCTGGCATTGTCCTTGGTTCTTGTCATTTGTGCATGTGGTCGAACAGGGACTCCGCAGGAACAGCGGTACGAATCGATCGACGATCTTTTGAATGCCCTCGAGGATGCCGGCGCCGAGATTGTCACCGTAGGTTTGGATGCACTGCTTTTCGACGTGGACTCACGGGCGGTTATGCTGAACGGGGAAATCTCCGAGATTTATGAATTTGAGAACGCAGACGAGCGCGAGCGAGCCGTTATTCACCTACAAGCGTTGCTTGAAGATGCCCGGAAGGACACGGCGGACGAACTTTCGTCGGCACGAATTTGGTCGCATGACCTCCTGATTGTGGTGTACTTCGGGCGAGATGGAGGGACGATCTTGCTCCTGAGTGGGTTGTTGGGCGATCCGTTACAGAAGCCCGGGCTCGCCGAAGATGAGCCTTATCCTCCAGCGGTACCAGCAGCAATCCATGCGTTGGCGGAGGCTAGAGGCGAAGATCCAAGCCTTATCAAAGTACTCTCGCATACTTTCGTTGAATGGAGTGACGGGTGCCTGGAGTACCCGCACCCTGACGAGGTGTGTACGCAAGCGTTGACATCAGGATGGCGCATTCTATTGCAGCTTGGAGACCAGGAGGTCGAAATTCATAGTGATGAAATGGGTGGAGAAATTCGCTGGCGGTGACAGCAAGCAAGGGGTCGATTGAAGATGAGGATGCAGAGAGGATGTGAACGATATCATGCATGATCCAAAACCAGATATTCGAACGGAAAACGATCAACGGGAGCCCCTGCCGCGCAATGTATGGGTGGTCACGCTGACCAGTTTCTTAACCGACATCTCTTCCGAGATGGTGATTAACCTTTTACCGCTATTTTTGTTCAGCGTCCTCGGCGTAAGGACAACTTTCATCGGGTTAATTGAAGGTGTGGCTGAGGCTGTGTCCAGTTTGGTGAAGATGACTTCCGGCTGGCTCTCCGATCGATTGCGAATGCGCAAACCGTTGGCGGTGCTTGGTTATTCAGTATCGACGCTTGCAAAACCCTTTCTTTATGTGGCGACAAGCTGGGGAGCAGTGCTGGGGGTGCGTTTCGCAGATCGAATTGGGAAAGGATTGCGGACCGCCCCGCGGGATGCGCTGATAGCAGACAGCGTCCCGGAAAGCCGACGAGGATTTGCCTTTGGCCTGCACCGCGCGGGCGACACTGCCGGGGCGGTTGTGGGGATAGGGCTGGCCATCGCCATTATCCTTTTCTCGCAGCGCGGCGCTGCCGAGTTGTCCCGCGAGACGTTTCAAACTGTTGTGTTGATCAGCATCATCCCCGCGGTGCTGGCTGTCATCACGCTGGCGGTCGGCGCACAGGAGATCAAGCCAGGTAAGGGCATCGGTTCCGAGCATGGATCCGAGCCGATAGAGAAGAAGGAGGAGAAAACACGGGGTGGGCTGATGTCCACCAATCGTCTTTTCCGGAATTACATCCTTATCATGGCCCTTTTTGCTCTGGGGAACTCCTCGGACGCCTTTCTCATTCTGCGGGCGAAAACGACAGGACTTTCCGTAGTGAATATTCTGGCGATGATGATGGTATTCAGCCTGATATACACAATCATTTCAGCACCAGCCGGGGCGTTGTCGGATAAAGTCGGTCGTAAGCGGATTCTCATTGTCGGGTGGGCTTTATATGTCGTGGTGTATCTAGGTTTTGCGAGAGCTTCGGTTGGATGGCATGCTTGGGCGCTTATGGCGCTTTATGGCGTGTACTACGGGTTGACGGAAGGTGTAGCCAGGGCATTTGTCGCCGATTTAGTCCCCTCCCATCAGCGCGGGACAGCGTACGGGGTTCTCTATGCCGTAATCGGACTTGTTGCCCTGCCGGCTAGCATCATCGCCGGAGTATTGTGGCAGGGGATTGGAGCCTGGAGCGGGTTTGGACCCGGCGCACCCTTTCTCTTCGGCGCTGGGGCGGCGTTCCTTGCCAGCGTTGCCTTGATTCGCTTGTCTCCGCCTCGTCTTCAGGAGCAGGGAGCGGGAAGGTAATGAAGTGGGCATGAAGCGTTCGGGTGGTCGCGTACGCTTGCCTGTTCGGCGCGGGGGTGCCGAAAAATACTTATGGTATACGCTCTTGAGCTTTGCGTTCACCGTGACGCTTGTTAGGCTCTTCCTCGAATTAACCGGCTATCCTCAATTCGGCGGCGGGGAAATTCACATCGCTCATGTGTTGTGGGGCGGGCTGGCGCTGTTTTCCGCCGTATTGCTGTCCTTGATTTTAACCAACCGTTGGGCATACTCGCTCAGCGCGATATTGGCGGGTATCGGGGTGGGGTTGTTCATCGATGAGGTCGGTAAATTCATCACCCAGAGCAACGACTACTTCTACCCCGCGGCGGCACCGATTATTTATGCGTTCTTTTTGCTCGTGGTGTGGCTCTACCTGCACGTCAGGCGACCGCCGTCCCTCAGTATCCGCGATGAGTTATATCGAGCGCTTAGCGAGATGGGGGAAGTTCTGGACCACGATCTCGAATCAGAGGAGCGCAAGAATCTCGAAGACCGTTTGGAAAGAATCGCCCAGCATGCAGACCACATCGATTACCGGAACCTGGCGCGACGATTACAGGAGTTCATCGATTCAGAATCTCTTCAGGTCGTTCCAGACAGAAAAAGTGCGTTCGAGAGGTTTATTGACTATGTACAGCAGTGGGAACGCCGCTGGATCACGCTGGGTAGACTGAAGGCGATTCTTATAGGTGCGCTGCTTGCGCTAGGTATTGTAACGGTTGTGGACTTTGCCGGGCTTCTCTCGGGCATCAATAATCCAGAAATATTGTCAGCCTGGATCGATGATTTGCTTTCGCTTGGCCTGGTTACAAGCAAGTCGGGGCTCCTATGGTTTGCGACGCTCACGATTCTTGAAGGCCTGGTTGGTTCACTGCTGATCATGGCCGTCATTTTGCTTCTTGTGAAGCGCGAGGGTATCGGCCTCACGCTTGCAGCCGCGGGTTTATTACTTTCTTTAGTAGGGGTAAATCTGTTGGTTTTTTATTTTAAACAATTCTCGACCATTATTACCGCGCTGATTCAATTCTTGATTCTACTGTTGGTGTATCACTATCGCAGCCGGGCTCAAGTCGGGAAAGGATTAAGTAGATAGTAAGAGTAAGAAGCTGCTGAGCCTAAATGCATTTGGACATCATCTGAATTTTATCGAAGGGGCCGACACACGGGTCGGCCCCTTCTTCCATCTCACCAGAGTGAATTAATATCCCGCTAGAGACCCCTTCTGCCCGCATAAAGAGGGGTCATCAGGGGCGGGCTCGATAAGGATCCCCTTCCTCAATCACCGGCAGGTGTGAGTGCAGGCTGGGGCTCTGTATTTTTCATGGGTGTCGTCGCCCTGATGAATCCAGCGAACAACAAAATGGCGCCAAAAAATTCTCCGTAATAGAGGGCGCCGGGTATACCGAAACGACTAAAGGCGCCGCCAAAGGCGGGGGCGAGAGCTCCCACTGCAATCAGAAGGTTCCCAAGAGTTCGATTTAGAAGGATCCGTTTGCGCCAGAAGATGTAGGCTGAATATACTGCTCCGCCGACAAGAGTTACAGTACCGTAGAGATTGAAGATGGGTGTAAGAGTCCGGATGCCCGAAGTGACAATGGCATGGCCGCTGAGTTCACTGCCGGTGTGAACGCTAGATGTCATCAGCGTGGGGTCGAGTTCGGCAGTGAATACGCGAAATGCAGCGTAGACAGAACCCAGGATGAGCAGCGCGGCTAGAGCGTTAGCCCATTTGCGTTTTGCCAGCAGATAGACTGTTCCTTGGCCAAGCCATGCAGCGACCAGAATTGCACCGAACAAATACCACATACGGAAGATCAAGGGATTCCAACCAAAGGCGCCGAAATACGCCTCGCAGAATCCGCCGATCCCGTAGAAGACCATGCCTATTCCCCAAATTAGAAGATGCGTTCCTCTGCGATCAGCGTAGCGTTTGAAGATGATTACAGCGAAGACGAAACTCACAATGCTTGAGATAAATGGGATAATGGTATTTGTAAATGTCATTTCAACTCCTCATGAACGATATTGTGCGCGAGTCCGCAAGAGCACAAGTATGCCTTTCACTGTATAGCTAACCGCTTCCCGGGAAAATTCCGAGTACGACGGCTGCAATTACCAGAAGCATAAAGACAGTCGCCAGGACGAGGATCACCAAGGCAATGGGGATGACCTTTTCGTAAATCCGTGGATACTGTTTTTTTGAGGATTTTGGGTTGCTTGATTCGCTGTTTTTCATTTACATTTTCGTCTTTAAGGTTATCTCCACCAGATGAGAGGGGTGTTAGCTGTAGGTGAGAGTTTTGTGAGAAGAATATTGAAATCTATGCGTCAAAGCGAGGACAGTAAGCTATTACGCATAAGCGACACCTTTGGCGGATCCTTCCGATCCTGGGTGTCGCTTGGCCAGTAGTTTGGGATTCGTGTCTTACGGCTAGTTGCGCCTGATTAATGCAGCTCGAAAACCTTCTCCCCTGCCCTGATGGGCACACTCAATCTGTTCTCAGCCGGGGTGATGGGGCAGGACCAATTGGCGTTGTATGCGCAATAGGGGTTATACGCCAGGTTGAAGTCGACAATAAGCCGTCCGCCGGAGAGTAACTCCGGCTCGAGATATCGACCTGCTCCGTACGTTTCCTGACCAGCGAGCGAATCCGCGAAGGGCAGGAAGAAACCATGCTCGTTCTGGAAAACAGTGAGTTCAACATCCTCCCCATCAACCGTAAAGCGGAAAAGGCCGAATCGGTCATAATTTTCCACAGCTCCCGTATTCGTCTGTATCGGGACCTGCTCCCCTTCTGGGAAACGCTCAATGTCAACCTCAATACGCAAATCAGGATTCTCCGCGAAATATCTCAACCCACTGAAATCTCTCCTTTGTTCGTCATCTAGTGGACTTTGATGGTCATGCAGAAAAAACTTATCTTTCTCTTCTCGGAATCGTTTCAATTCGCTCATGGAATCTCCGTAATGTTGTCTTTAGATTTTATCGATCTTCTCGCTGAAGATGGATAAGAGAGCGTAGTCCTAAGGACGCTCAGATTGGGCGTCAACAGGATCTAAACAAACAGACGCTGTGATTGTAGATCATCTTACGTGACCGGGAGCGAAGATCGCAACCCAGATGTTAAACCACCCAGCGGATAGCCGATTAAATGCAGCCTTAGAATAAACAACAGGTCTGGAGTATATCTATCTCCAACGGAGCGTTAATAGTTCTCTAGCGTTATTCGCCTATGATAAAGCTATCAGATTTTCATAAGAGGTGACAAACAATGGCGAAGATTATTGGTATTGACTTAGGAACGAC
>DAOUTT010000263.1 GCA_030668545.1 Anaerolineales bacterium
AAGAAGAACGTTCTTCATCCGACCTCGATCCTGTTCTTTGAGAACCAGGATTACAGCGGGTATCCGTTTATTGACGGGGCCGCAGTGATAGACTCCATTGAAACCGGTCTCATGGACGGCTGGAATATCACGCACATGAGTGAACAGTACGGTATCGTAACGTCTCTGTTCCCGTGGCCCGCTGTGAGTGCAGGAGCGTTCTCGGATCATTGGCGCAACGGTCAGCATGCGGTGGTCAACTGGTCAGGGCACGGCTGGTCGCACGATGTCTGCCGAACGGTCTGGGAATGGGATGACGGCGATGGTGTCCCGGAGCGGGCCAACGGTGAGCTTATTAACATCTCGCTGATCAACGTCACTTCAACCATTCTTGATGACGATCATCCGTCGGTTGTCTTTGCAGTCTCGTGCAATGTGGGTTATCCGGAACCAAACGCGTGGGGGAACCTGGGCATCGACCTGGCAACGGAACCGGGCTGGGGTGCGGCTGTAGGTATGGTGTCTGCTTCGAGACCGTCAGCCATCTCAGCCGACTGGAGGAATAGCCCCGGCGGCGCGGAGCAGATCTGCTTCGATTTCAACCGCTACCTTGTCAGCGAAGGCGAGAACGTGGGAGTTGCCCTGTATGACGGCAAGTACGATGCTACAACCATCTACGGCTGGGACCATCTCTTCGAGTACGCGAATGTGTACAACGTCAACCTCTATGGTGATCCGTCTCTGAGGGTTGCCGGTTTTCCGACTGGAGTTGAGGATGAGCAGACAGACTCGGGAGCTGTGACTCCATTCCTCTTGCCTGCATATCCCAACCCGTTCAATCCCAGGACCAACATCCGCTTCTCGCTGGCTGAGGCGGGTCCGGCGCAACTGACGGTCCACGACATTGCCGGTCGGCGAGTGGCCACACTTCTGGACACACACCTGACCGCCGGTGAGCACAACCTGGAATGGGACGGTCGGGGATCGGGCGATGAGAAGCTGGCCTCGGGGGTTTACTTCATCAACCTGACTGCCGGGGGGATGAGGCAGAGTTGCCGTGTGACCCTACTGAAATAGGCGAGAGAGATCTCGAGATCGAACGACCGGGTCACCCACTCAAGATGGCTCATGTCCAGAGGCACATTCCGATCCTCGGGGAAGCCGAGGGCTGCGGGGGCTGCCTTCCTGGTTGGAGGGGCTTACCCGCAGCTTTCGTGTGTTTAGTGTCGGTGGCAGGCAGCAGAGCAGCGGCGCCTTGCCACCGCGTAACTGGCGTATGCAGCCGACGAGCTTGGGCGTCACGCCGACTGCACCGCGGGCTTCCGCTCAACGACGGGCCGGCCACGCCAATGCCTGCTGCGGTTGATGCGCGCTTCACTAGCTTCGGGCTAGGTGGCCTCCGTCAGCGTTCCACCGACTCACACATCATGGAGTGTCCGTCTTGACCGCAGATTCCTCAGGCGCCGACAGAGGTCGGATTCCCTTCATCTCCCTCGTGCCCTTCCTGCTCATTGCCTTCGGTCTGGCGTGGGGAATCCTGGGTCTGTTCATCTTCCTCCCGGAACAGATGACCGGGATATTCGGGCAGCTAACCGGTCAGCACCCGCTATTCTTTCTGGCGGTGTACGCACCCGCCATTGCCGCTTTCATCGTCATAGGACACAAGGGTGGCGCTCGAGGCCTGCGCGGCTATCTTGCCCGGCTCCTGCGCTGGCGCTGCCATGGAGCATGGTATGCCCTTTTGGTCGTCGGGATTCCGCTGCTCTTCTACGCCGGCTCAGCGTTGAAGGGAAACCTCTTTGCTGAGCCGTTTCCTTTCACTTCGCTTCATCCGCTGATCGTGGCATGGGGGTTCACCGCCATAAAGGGCCCTGTCGAGGAACTGGGCTGGCGGGGGCTGGCTCTGCCTCTCCTGCAGCGGAAGTTTGCGCCCATCTGGGCCGGGCTGATCCTCGGCATCATATGGGGCTTCTGGCACCTGCCAGCGTTCCTGTTGAGCGGGACGCCACAGAGCGCCTGGTCGTTCACCCCGTTCTTTGCCGGCTCGGTAGCAGTCAGCGTGATCGTGACCGCGCTGTTCAACTCGTCACGGGGTAGCATCCTGCTCCCCGCCCTGTTCCACTTCCAGCTCAACAATCCCATCTGGCCCGACGCACAGCCTTACGATACATTCGCGTTCGTTGCCGCCGCCATTCTGATCGTGTGGATCAAACGAGAGATGATGTTCAGTAGAAGAGGTGGCTTCACGGAGGTGATTCCCGAAGCCTTGGATTGAGCAGCGCGGTCCGTTAGCCTGCCTTGTCGAGGAGACGCATGGAGAAGTCAACTATCTCAGCACTGATCGTCGCGGGAGCGGGGGTCCTGGTCGCGGTCTTTCAGGTGTTCGTCTTGCGGGCCGCCAAGCGGAAGCGCATGAAGGAGCGCGAACCGGAATCTGAGGAACGGATGCGTCAGTTCGACTCGGACCACGGAATCGACGGTTCTGATTCGGACCGATAGGGATGCCGCAGCCTATTGTCACGTCGGACCACGCTGCACATCAGCCCACCACGGAGCCACGATGAAGAGCGCATTCCCCGAGACCATCCGGAACCTCCCGCGCGCCGATATCCCGTTTGAGGGAGTCACGGCCTACCTCTCACAGGGGGAGGGGCATCAGATCGTGTTCATGGAGTTCGTGCGCGACATCGATGTGCCCGCGCACACCCACGCGGCCCAATGGGGTTTCGCCCTCGCAGGGCGAGTGGACCTGACGATCGACGGCGTCGAGCGCACATACACGGCAGGCGACGACTACTTCATTCCAGGCGGTGTCGAACACTCCGCTCGTGTCCACGCGGGCTACGCCGCGATGGAGTTCTATAACGAACCAGCGCGGTGGCGTGCGATGGATGTAGCGGGAGAGAGAAACCCTTCTATGTGAAGATGATCTGCGCGCCAGCCGAAAGCGCGTAGAATTCGCCAACGGTCAGGACCTTCTCTACCTCGTCGCAGAAATCCTCCGGCTTCAGATGGAACATGTCAGCCGTGGCCTTACAGGCATAGAGACTGCCTCCGGCGTCATGGATCATCTCTATGAACTCGGGGATAGGAGGAATGTCGAGCTGCTCCATCTCCTTCTGCATCATCCGTGTCGCGAATGTGGATATCCCCGGGATCGCACCAATGATGGTCGGCAACGGCATGCCCTTGGCGTCGGGGACCCGCATGGCGGGATTGCCGACGGTAGCGATCTTGATCTTCGTGTTGAACTTCTTGAGGATGGCGTAGAGGCCAAAGAACGTGAAGAAGATAGAGGCTTCGATACCCTCCATCCGCGCCCCATTGGCCATGATGAGGGCCGGGTAGATGCCTTCCAGCGATCCTTTGGAACATACAAGAGAAACCTTTGTGATCTTGCCGTCTGCTTCTGACATGACAATATCTCCTGTCGCGCTAGATGCAACTGGAGGGCTTGGGCAGCCCCGCGATCTTGGATGCTTTCTTCAGCGGGCCATCCGGATAGAGCGCGTATAGCTCCTTGGTCGGAATGCCCCCCGCATTCTTGACGCGCCGGATGCTGGGCATCACACCTTGCTCGGCATAGTCCTTCTGCAGGAAGTCGATCAACTTCCAGTGCGCCTCAGTCATCGGGGCTATCTCCAGCTCGGCCGCAATGGCCTCGCCGATTGCCCGAGTCCACTGACCGGGGTCGGTCATGTAGCCCTCTTCATTTACATCTACGGTGATGCCCGCGATCGTGGCAGTTGGCATGTGTCTATGCTCCTCTCTTCCTGTCGATTTTCTTCCCCACCATGGACATGGTGGTGCTGATTCCCGGCATGGGGAATCCCTTCAACAGCAAGTTCCAG
>DAOUTT010000294.1 GCA_030668545.1 Anaerolineales bacterium
AGCGGATTATGCTTTCCGCAAGCAGAGCATAAAAGTTTGCCATCAATGATGCTGGCGCGGCAATGCTGGCATTTATAGGAGGATGGTCCGCTTTCGACCAGCTTTTCTTCTGAACAAATAGGGCATTCGTAGATTGGCATATGCTCTTGAGCTTTCGACGGAAGGTTATCTGGATTATAACACCCATCGAATCGAGGGTCCGCATTTCTTTCGTCAGAATGTAACTTTTTTTGTGGTTTTGAATCTAACCTATATTGGGGAATTGATGGTTATAATTCCCAGTGAGAATATTCATGAGGAGTAAAAAATGATTGAAGAACCGATACATGTTGCCGATGATACTTTTGAGAAGGCTGTTCTGCAGTCTGAGCTCCCTGTAATCGTAGACTTTTGGGCGCCATGGTGTGGTCCGTGCAAAATGGTAGGACCCATCCTGGAGACGATTGCGAAGGACTATGCTGGTAAGCTCATCGTAGCAAAAGTAAACACCGATGAAAATCCCAAGTGGGCGATGGAATATGGCGTACAGGGGATTCCAACTATGCTTCTTATCGCAAACGGAAACGTTGTGCACCAGCAAGTTGGCGCAGTCCCCGAGCCCTTCTTGAAGGAAATGGTTGACACTTTCCTGGAGACGACTGGATCTGAGTGATATAAACGACTAACCATCATCATCGTAATGCATCTCAACGCTCTGTAATAACGAGAAACGACCTGAAGACTAATTAGCTTCTTCAGGTCGTATTTTTACGAGGTTATCCGCAGCGTCTAGTTGTGATCTCTAGATGAAGTTCCCCATATCAACCCCTCAATTTTACGTCTAAGGCGTCGTACGAATGACCTGGCACGTGCTAGGAGCACGAGGAGGGCACGACGTCGGCGTGCGGCGCGCGAGATCTTGCGTTCGGGGGGTGCCCATTCGAGCGTTAGAGCGCCCCAAGTGAGACCAGCACCAAAGCCAACCAGAACCAGGTGATCACCGTCTTGAATCCTTCCACTTTGCAGGGCTTCGCAAGCGGCAATGGGGATGGATGCTGTTGAAGTATTACCATAACGGCTAAGGTTAATTACGAATTTATCTAACGGCATTCTCAATCCGCGAGCTGCGGCTTCAATGATGCGCATGTTCGCTTGATGAGGGATCACCCAGGTTACATCATCTAGATCCCATCCGGCTAGAGAGACTGCTTCACGTGTGGCTGACGCCATCACGCGCGTAGCGAAGCGGAAAACCTCGCGACCATTCATTTGGATTGTATGCTGTTTGTTATCGACGGTATCATGAGTGGCGGGAAACTTGCTTCCCCCGGCAGGGATCGAGAGCAAACTTTCACCGGATCCATCAGAACGCATTATGCAGGTGAGAACACCACCAGGTGTATCGCTGGCCTGTAGGACGAAGGCACCCGCGCCATCACCAAAAAGGATGCATGTATCCCTGTCCTCCCAGTTGGTGAAACGGGAGAGCGTTTCGGATCCTATCACAAGAGCATTCTCAATCGAACCTGTCCGAATTGCTTGCGCAGCCATATTTACGGCATAGATGAATCCCGTGCACGCCGCGGAGAGATCGAACGCGCCGGCGTGAGTAGCTCCAATTTTGTCTTGAACAATGCACGCTGTCGAAGGGAAGATGTACTCAGGCGAAGATGTGGCGACAATGATGAGATCGATGTCTATGGCGTTGATGTCTGTTGACTCTAGCGCTCGGAGTGCCGCATCTACTGCAAGCGTCGCTGTGGACTCCTCTGGCTCAGCGATGCGACGTTCGCTGATTCCTGTCCGGGAGAGTATCCATTCATCATTTGTATCGACCATCTTGGCAAGATCGTCGTTGGTTAGAACTCGATCTGGCGCTGCCATTCCCCAGCCGGTGACGTGTGCAAATCTAGTCATTAAGCATCAAAACCTTTCTATACCTTCCCAAATATTAAACAAGCGTTATGCCCACCAAACCCGAATGAGTTTGTCATTACATACGTTAATTCCTGCTGGCGCGCCTCATTGGGTACGTAGTCCAGATCGCATTCTGGATCGGGTGTGTGGTAGTTGATAGTGGGTGGGATTACACTATTCTGCAAAGCCAGTACACAGAAAATGGATTCCAGCGCTCCAGCTGCGCCGAGCAAATGTCCTGTCATAGACTTCGTCGAAGAGACTGCAAGGTGATAAGCATATTCACCGAACGCAGCTTTTATCGCCTGAGTCTCGCTGACATCGTTGAGTTTGGTGCTTGTCCCGTGGGCATTGATGTAGTCGATTTTTTCAGGTGCTAAGCCTGCATTTGCGAGCGCGTTCCGCATACAGGTCTCTGCGCCTGCGCCGTTCGCGGCTGGGGCAGTTATATGGAACGCGTCGCTCGTGGCACTGTATCCTAAAACCTCTGCCAGGATTTCCGCACCACGCGCAAGGGCCATTTCATAAGACTCTAGAACCAGGCAGGCGGCACCCTCGCCCATGATGAATCCATCTCGATCAAGTTCGAAGGGTCGACATGCTTTATCAGGGGCATCGTTGCGGGTGGAGATCGCTTTCATCGAGTTAAACCCGGCGAGCGCGACAGGGATGATTGCTGCCTCCGCTCCACCAGCGAGGATGGCATCAGCCGCACCTCTGCGGATCATCTCTGTCGCTTCTCCAATTGCATTCGCGCTGGAGGCGCATGCAGTCACGACCGTCATGTTCGGACCTCGCAAGCCGTGGGCAATGGCGATGTGCCCTGGTGCTGAATCGGGGAGCATCATGGGGATCATATGAGGGCTCACCTGCTTGGGTCCACTATCGAGGTACTTCCAACTTGCATTGACAAGTGTGCTAACACCGCCAATGCCGCTTCCCATGATCACACCGATCCGGTCGCGGTTTCCATCATCAATGGATAATCCAGAATCCTGTATCGCTTGCGCGGCTGCCTCTAATGCGAATTGCGTGAAGCGGTCCGTCCTCCGAGCTAGGCGCTTATCGAGAGATTGAACTGGGTCAAAACCCTTTACCTCAGCAGCGATACGAGTTCGGAAATCTGTAGCATCGAAGTGGGTTATTAACCCAACTCCCGATTCGCCGGTTAGCGCTGCTCGCCAGGTACTCTGGACATCATTACCGAGCGGACTGATACATCCCAATCCCGTGATAACCACACGTCTGTGTGACACGTCACCCTCCCATCCATGGTTGTTTTGCTGCCCCTGTTTGTACATAACACGATTTACAACGTTTAGATGCGCTCAGAATAAATGACCCTATGCTAAAATCTGCTACGGCTACTCTACAGTTCGAAGATTGACCAGATCACGTTTGTTGTTTACTAGAGACCCCACAAGAAGTGAGTTTCGAGGAATCGCATGCTCTTAGTGACAGGAGGGACAACTTTTATCGGCAGAGCAGTCCTGAGAAACCTGTCGACCTATGGTTATTCGATCC
>DAOUTT010000191.1 GCA_030668545.1 Anaerolineales bacterium
AGGATTAATACAAGCGATGTTTATATGGAGAGATCGACTAATTGCCCAAAACTGTGTTTCGGGATGCGAATCGTCTCCTGGTTGTCCGGGAGCTGCAGACCACGGGGATGCGTGTAGGGAGCCCCTAGTGGACCTGTTCCGAACCACTTTTTGCCCTATATTTTGGGGAATTTATGGTCCGACAGTGTTACCTTTCCAGGAATCTTTGTCGTGAGCTCTGGAATCGTCAAGCAATGATGGTGTTACCTAAATACCATCTCAAATCATTCGTGTTTAAGCGCCACCACTGGGTCTAGGCGTGCGGCGCGGGCCGCAGGATACAGTCCTCCCAGCACGCCGATAAATGCTGCAAAGATCAAAGCACCTATAGCCAGCCAGGGCGGCACGATCGACATCTGCCCAATCCCAACCACTCCTTCGGATTCGAGATACAGATGTCCAATCCAATCCACCAAGCGGCCTAAAAGCGTTCCCAGGATAACCCCTACGATCCCGCCGATAATACCGAGCAGTATCGCATCCGCAGTGAACATGCGGCGCACTTCGCGACTGGTCGCGCCCAACGCTTTGAGCACTCCGATCTCGCGTGTGCGTTCATAAATGGCCATCATCATTGTATTGGCCACACCCAGGGTTGCCACTAGCAGAGCCAGGCCTCCCACTGAACCGAGCAAGGCTTGCATGATCGCCAAAACGCGGTTGGCAAGTTCAAGGATAGTTCCCAGGGATTGCGCTTCCAGTTCCATACTCTCGGCAACCTCAAGCACAGTGGGTACGGCCAACTGGTCCACAGCGCGAACTACAAGCATGTCATACCCATCAGTTTGCAGCGTGTCAGGCCGCCCATACCACCAAGCTTTGATCTCCGTCCGTTCGGCCAGCCCCAGGACAATGGTTTTGGACCCCATCCCAGACTCCACCCCGATAATTCGAGATGCAAACTCCTTCGTCTCACCCCGTGGTAGGCGGATGGTCAGAATAACCGGCTGATCGACCAAATCTTCGTATTTCAAATCTGTATCTTCAAGCAGTTGATCGGCCAAGCCCTCGATTAAGGTCAATCCCTGCGTATCGCCTTCGCCTAATAGGACTCCTGCCACCATTTCTGCCGGAACAGGCATGCCTGGCCCTCGCGGACTGTGTCCGAATTCACCTGACAACCGTACTGGAACCGCTACACCCTCATATGACAGGCTGATTTCTATATTGGAGGGTAGGTTTAATACCGGCGTCACGGTCTGCACTTCGGGGAGGTCTCTAAATGCCATAGCCGTTTCCGGTGTCAATGGTTGCTCTGGTTCAGCAACTCCAAATGGATCGAAGGAATCGTCTTCTTCAGGGAAGGTTGGGGAGATAAATATGTTTTCCAGACCCAGCGCTTCGAAGTTGCGATTGACTTCATTTTGCACACCCACACCAAACGAGACCATCGCCACCAATGTGACAATCCCGATCAGTACGCCAGCCGCGGTTAACACATTGCGCACCGGGCGACGACGCAGATTATCCCAGGCAGTCCGCACTAGGTCACGAAACGATAGGCCACCATTTAAGGCTAATTCAGGTTTAGAGTCAGGTGAGGCTTTTATAGCTGGAGCAGCTTGTGTCTCTTCAATTTTTTCGACACGACCATCACGTAGATACACAATCCGGTCAGCGTAAGCGGCCACTTCCGGGTCGTGGGTGACCACGATTAACGTCACGCCGCTTTCCGCGTTGAGTTTCCGCAAAAGCCGCATAACTTCATTGCCTGTAGATGAATCCAGGTTGCCTGTCGGTTCGTCCGCCAAGATCAATTGGGGATTGTTGACCAGCGCACGCGCAATGGCCGCTCGCTGCTGCTCGCCGCCAGACATTTCAGCCGGGCGATGATCCAAACGATGTTCTAAGCCAACGCGCTGGAGTAAATCTGCAGCGCGTGCATGCCGTTCTTTCAACGGCACACCACTCAACATCAGCGGCAGGGCTACGTTTTCCAATGCTGTCAGCGTAGGGAGCAAGTTGAATGACTGGAAGATAAAGCCCACGTTATGACGCCGATGGGCGGTCAGTTCTTCTTCTGTAGCATTCTGTAATCCTAGGCCCTGAATGCTGAGTTCGCCGCTGGTGGACCGATCCAGGCCACCCAGCAGGTTCAACAAAGTCGACTTCCCTGATCCAGAAGGACCGACCAGGGCAACGAACTCGCCCTGGTCGATTTCTAGGTTGATCTTGTCAAGTGCTTTTACATCTGTGCTGCCAAGTTCAAAATGGCGACAGATCTCAACCAGTTGTATGTTATTTGTCATTGCTTCAAAGATTCTGCGATTTCAAGCGCCTGCTCGGCAGTGAGGTTGCCACCGACGTAGAAGGATACCTCGCCCTCAGTCCAGGATAACAGTACCTTATCGTTTTCTTCTGAGACGAACAGACTTCCCGCCACTCCCCGGACCTCGACGACCTGCTCCTCTGTGGACGGTTTCTCCGCTTCGTCAGTTTGACCCTGTGCTACAGTGAATGAACCACCTTCTGGAAGCGTGTATTGTTGCACGATCATGCCTTTTACGTTAAATACTTCTATCAGAGTCGCACCATCGGGGACTGTATCAGGGGTGAGAAAATCGAATTCAGCGGAAGCAGCCGCTTCGTCCAGAGAGAGCGATTCGGGCTTCAGGTCCGCAAAGCCGACAACTTCTACCCCGTCAGGAATCTCAAAGGAGAAGAGCGCACCGTCCACACCTTGATTGATCTCAAGCTCCAGCGCAGTGATGCGGATTTCGCCCATGCTGCCGCCCGTATATGCCACGGCCAGGGGAACGCTGCGGCTCTGGTCGATCCACAGGTTGAGCAGGCCGCCAACGGCTGTGTATTCAGCGGGCATTTGCTCAGGGATCGGCTTGAGTTCGAGTTGATAGGCGTTTGCATCGGCAATCGTCTCGGTACCGGTTCTTTGGGCTTCGAAGTATTCCAGTAATTTTTCAACCGCTTCTTCAGCATTTTCGGGGTGTTCAAATTCTTCCTTATCGAATTCTTCGCCCATGGGCTGTTTCTCTTCCATGGCGGCTTTGGCTTCTTCAGCCGTGCCGGTGAAGACCTTTCCCTCAGCCGGGGAATATGCCCAGACGGTTTCACCGTCGCTAACAATTACCCCACCAACGGCTTCTTCTTTGTCGGTTTCGATGACTTCCAGGCGAAAGGCTCCAGGGCCTTCTTCCTCGTGACGTCCCCAAACCTCGACCCTCGCGGAAGCCTTTTCTTCCGGGCTATCCACGCTGATATTGAGGATCGCGTGTGCATCCTCGATCGTTTTTGAAATTTCGAGGGTTTGTGTCAGGATGTCTTTGGCTGATGGTTGCATGATAACAAATGCACTCACCAGGGCTGCAAGTAAAATAACCCCTCCGGCCACAAGCCAAATATATCTTTTCTTATTCATTAATTATTCTCCTTGTCTGGTTATAGGTAAAGCCAACCAGATACTCTTCTGTATTCTAATCATTTTCAATCACCATGATAGCATAAAATTTGTGGAGCAATTATGAGCCTATTCTTAGAAAAACTTGAGTATAAATTCTTGGTAATTTCACCATTTTTCTGATCAGAGTTTAAACAAAACCTAATTGCCAAGGTAAAGGACTCGAACCGTTTTTCAATATATAAGTGCTTGTTTTCACCACTACTTCATCTGCTTCAATTTTAACATGTGAATAGGGCGAAAGTTAGATGATTCAATCGCTTTTTCTTTCACCCATTGGGTGAAAACCAAACTTGACAAAACCCTTATGTTTTCAGGCTGAAAAGGTTGTTTTTGAGTGATTTTAAATTAATTGACGCAGAATGCGGGTATTTTTTTAAGTCAAAATCAGGTTTTGTCAACAGATACACCCCGGATGCTCTGGCTGTATTTAGAAATTAAACCGCCCCCGATCTTATCTTGGAGGCGGTTTCTCACTAATGCGTTAGATTGTTGGCTTATTCAATCGCGCCAGTTTCGATTCTCATGTTGTAGATTTCTTCAAGGTTGTAAATATCTTGCATCAAATCGAAGAACCCATGCCAGTGAGCCCAATCTGGCCCGCCCATCAAGGCTCCTTGACGGGCGCGGCGACCTTCGTGGTGCCATAGGTAGTAGTAGGTGATCTGGAATTCATCTTTCCAGGGGTTATCTTTGAGCAAACCCAGTTCTGCTAACTCGGCACGCATTGCCTCGGCGGGCGCGAAATAGGCTTCGTTATAAAGACGAACTGCATTGTCGCCGCTTTCTAAAAACCCGTTGTAGAGTGTAGATGAATGGCATTCGCTGCAGACCGCTTCCATTAACTCGCGGCCGGCTTCACCGTCACCATAATACATATCCATCACATCCGCCTCGGTGCGGACTTTTGATTCTTTTGCCCAAAGATTCCAATAGAGACGCTCTGTTACATTGTGCGTGACCTCGAGGTCGCCAATTCCGCTCATGTGACAGGTCGCGCATGTGGGGGCGCGGTAATCGCCAGGTTCCCACTCGCCGGGAGCGCGATCCCAAATCCAATCTTCACCTTCTGCAGCGTAGATTTGTCCATGTTTACTATTTTCATAAATTTCTATATCTGGATGATCGGGTCCCAAGTGGCAGCTTGCACAAGCCTCCGGTTTGCGAGCCTCGGCAATATCAAAGCTATGACGAGTGTGGCAAACTGCACAGTTACCTACATCGCCATCGGGGTATATGTTGCCGATACCGGAAGAGGGGTACGTCTCTGCAATGGGGTGACCACTTTCATCAACCACGAAATCGACACCGTGGCACTGGGAACAGCCGGTTTCGTTGGAAGAACCGCTGAATTCAGGGTGATTCTGGCCCTCATGAACATGAATCAATGTTTGCATCGAGTCTTTGGCGATGACCTGAAGGCCGGCGCGGTAATGTCCACTGGCGTAGAACTGAGCAACTTGATCCTCATGACATTCACTACACACAGAGGGTGGAACCAGCATTGATACGGTCACCGTTAAATCTTCGTGGCCTTCAACATTTTTCAAGGCCAGGGGCGAATCGGCATCTAC
>DAOUTT010000116.1 GCA_030668545.1 Anaerolineales bacterium
AACCGGTAGAAAGGTGTAGGATACGGCCAACGGTCCCCCCAGCGCCCTCCGAGGAAGTAACCTGCCGTGAGGTATATGAGGATGAGACCGATAATGTTTGCCCAGACAATGTTGCTCGTCCCGTAGACATTGCCCAATAGGCGTGAAGCCGTGAGTTCGATGCCCAGCGTGGTCATCCCAGCAATGAAAACTACGATCAATAATAGAATCCGTCGCATCCTATCGGTCTCCATGAGCTTTCAGATTCGATCAGGCAATTCGCGGGGCGCGAAGAGGGCGAATTGGGGATCCTAAAACCTCTCCTAGATTATCGCCATAACTTAGAATTCGTGTAGTAATCCCCGACCGCCGTGCGGCCTCAGCGATTATATGCGAGCCTTCGGGTCCACCGAAACTGGCGGCGTCAAGCAATACCAACATAGGCTGACGGCCGGTATGCCGCAGCCTGCGGATACCTGCGAGCATGTCAGTGTTGACCGAAGGTGTAATGAAAATCGCGGTAGATCCCTGAGGGATTCTTGGGCCTTCAATTTTGATCACATCCTGCAGAGACCTATCACCTACAGCATTCAGAACCGCCAACGACTCAAGCAGTCGTAAGCGCTGTGCCTCGCCAGGTTCTGGCTGAATTACCTGGCGTCCCGTACCATAACTGATGAATCCCACAGCCCGATTGAGCTGCAAGAAATGCATTGCCAGTGAGGCAGCAGCTGTCACCCCGTACTCTATGGTTGAAGGGGGAAGTTGAAATACGCCGTCCTTATTTGCCGTTGCATCCTCGTCAGGCTTCTGAAGCTCGTAATGCTGGCTTAGCGCAGCATCAACAATGATCCAGATTTCTGCCAACGGATCGAGTTCAAATTCCTTCACTATCAATTTCTGAAGCCTGGCTGTTGAACGCCAGTGAATCCGGCTGAAGCTGTCACCGGGTACATAATCCCGCACACCTGCTGCATTCGGTGTGATCTGATGTGTACGACGTCTCAGCGCTTCACCCCCAGGTAGGCGACCGCTCGGGATGGCAAATCCCTCCAACGGCACTATCATCGGCAAAACAACGACGTGATTAGCCGAAGGGATCTCGCGCACACGTGGGAAGATTCCGAACGGATCAGTTGAAAGCAGCGTCATGGGTCCTAAGCGGTAGCGGCCTCGGGTTGTACAAAGTGTCCTCGTTAACCAGCGCCTGGTTTGCCCTCTTCCAAATCCAGAAGCCACAGTTACTGATTGATGCTCACCGATATCCGATGTGTCTCCCAACCCCAGCCAAAACGATACTGTGGTAATCCTGAAACCTGGAAGGTCGGAAGTATCCTTCGTTTCCACCCATAACTTGGGGATTCGGCTAAGATTGGAAAGCGTGAAACGCTCGATGAAAAGCGAACCTACCTGGGCGCGGTTAGAACGCGGCTCGCGGGCAATCGTCACGCCTTTTAATGTTGTCCACGACCAAATATAGGCAACTACAAGCAAACCTCCCCAGAGGTATGTCAGGCTATAGAAAAGGTCTCGCCCGGTAACTCTAGCCCCAATAAGGCTGAGGACGAAAAGGGCAAAGACGACACGTGCACGCGAAAACATCAGCCGACCTCACCCCCTGGTACAGGAACCTTTTCGAGTACTTCCTCGATAACATCAACTGCGTCGACCTCACGGATACGCGCAGCCGAGCCGACAATCAATCGGTGAGCAAGAGCGGGGACAGCCAATGCCTTAACATCATCCGGCAGGACATAATCTCTGCCCAGGATCGCTGCCCGTGCCTGTGAGGTGCGGAATAGGGCCAGGCTCCCGCGCGGGCTCGCGCCGAGATATATTTCCCCGTGCGCTCGAGTCTTTTCAACCAAACCCACAATGTAGCGCTTGATCTCGGCTGTAACCTTCACACGCTTCACAGCCTCTTGCGCTCTTAGCAATTCGGCAATTTCGACCACCTGCTTCAGATCGTCGATTGGGTGATGGAACTGCTGATTCGTCAGCATTCGCACCTCATTATTCGTCGCCGGGTATCCCAGGCTGATCCGCAGGAGGAAGCGATCCATCTGGGCTTCGGGAAGTGGAAACGTCCCCTCATATTCAATCGGGTTCTGCGTGGCCAGAACAAGGAAAGGCTCCGGCAAAGGGTGAGTTTTTCCATCAACCGTGACCTGATGCTCCTCCATCGCCTCCAGCAATGCGGCTTGTGTTTTAGGAGTGGCTCGGTTGATCTCATCTGTAAGAACGATCTGAGCAACGATCGGTCCCTGTCGGTATTCGAATTCGTTCGTTTTCTGGTTGAAGATCGACACGCCGGTCACATCGCTCGGAAGCATATCGGGGGTGAATTGGATGCGGTTGAATGTGCCACCAATCGATCGGGCGATGCTTTTAGCAAGCATCGTCTTCCCTGTCCCCGGAACATCCTCGATGAGAATATGCCCCTGGCAGAGCAGCCCCGTAATCGTCAAGCGGATCGCGTCCGTTTTCCCCACGATTACTTTTTCGACGTTCTCGAGCAGTTGATTGGTGACATCTTGTATCTCAGCCATGAATTCTCCTCGGCGATATTATAAATATGAACTGTAAGAAAAAAGCGTTATCGATTTTACCTTGTTCTTGTTAATGTTGACCAGCATCTGTCGTCACTGGCCCTAATCATACGATTACCAAGTTTATGAGTTAAGCAGCATCACAAGCATTGCGATCCAGAACATCGCGTAGTTCAATGTTTTCTTGCGCTTATACTGTACCGCGAAAAGGACGACTGCCAATACAAGGCCGGTCGCCATACGAACGATGCCCAATGGTTCTCTGAAAGTTGAGTAGGGGATGAAAAGAAGCACCATGCTGTTTGTGAACAACGCCATTGCTGTTGCGTCTTTTGCTCCATCCCAGAGAACTTTCAATGAGCTGGCTAAACCCCAGATCGTTGGAAACACAATCGACGGACCGAGGATAACCAGGAATAAAGCCAGCGCTGGTAGACTTTCTGTACCGATGCGCAGCAATCCCATGAACGGGATCCACTCAAACCCCGTCGCCATATCGCCGCCGCTGCCGATTCCCGGCGACCCGAACGTCCACCATAACCAGGCTTGCCAGAGTGCAAACAGCGCTCCCCCCGCGATCAATGTCCATGTGGACGATTTCGACCTGCGCTGCACAAGATCGCTAATCAAAGCTGCTATCCAGAAAAGCACAGTCGTCTCTTTTGCAAAAAGCGCCAATCCCAAGGCAACTGCTCCTAAGACAGGACGATTTCGAAAGCGCCAGAACCACCCCACGACCACCAACCCGTATGCCAGTGGTTCATGAAGGTCTAACCCCACCGCAGCGACAAGCCCCACCCACAATCCATAAATCAACGCATAGTGCGAGGGGTAGCCCCTCTCGACGAAGAATGAGGAAAGCAGCCCGGTAGCCGCAACAAGCGCGAAGAGGTTCACAAGCAAAAGAGACCAGGGGATGAGAGTCGGGTTGCCTCCAACAAGTGTACGAGCCAGGATCGGGTAGAGGATTCGTTGATAACGATACGCAGGGACATCAAGGTGCTCGGCGACGCTCTGCGGATTTGGGTCGCGGGCGACATACAAAGCGAATTGTCCGTCGTAACCAGGGGTTCCATCCGGATCGACATCGGCGTAACGAGTACCGATCTCCGCTAAGGCAGCGGCGTCCATATTAACAGAGGTCAGGCGCCATAGGATATATGCGCCGGAAATGACGAGGGTGAGGGCCGCAGGCCAGAAGGTTTTTACTCGTCGCGCCATCGTATGAAGAGAAATAATGCGAGAATCCAGGCGGGAAGGCTCACTGCTGCACCAAGCCAGAATGAGCTTGGTTGATAAGAGAAGTCCACTGTATGAGTCCCTTGCGGCACCCATACTCCACGGAATAAATAATCTGCTTGGAAGAGCTCAGCGTCTGCGCCATCCACACGAACGCGCCAACCCGGAACCATAACATCCGAAAGGACAAGCCAAGAACCACCTGACGTTGTTACTTCGATCTCAATCCGATTCGGATCCTGCACTTCAAGGATGTCATAGGAACCACCACGCTCCCCTTGAGGGAGGGATGCGGAGCGTGTTTCAAGGACGACTTGGTCATCCAGATTAAAGGATGGGTTGATAACTAGTTCAAGCGCATCTTCAGCGCTTGATACAGAAACAGCATTCGGGATCAACCTCACCCGAGATGAGCCCTCGATGGGTTCGTAGCGAACCGCTTGTAAATCCCCAGACACTTCAGATGCCAGCCAGGCGACATCCATCAATTGGAAGAGACGCTGCCGATCCGCCGAGGGCAGCGTGTCAAGAACATCCATCCATGTCGTATACCGCTCAGGAACAAAGGGGTCGAAGTTATTCGCCGAGGGTACGCTGTCAAGCATAGTTGTATTCGGTAAGCCGATATCACGGACGACCCGCCAGTCAATACCCGGGTCAAATGTGTCGAAGCGGTGGGTTTGAGAGAATTTCAGCGCATACTCCAGATCGGCGGTCATATATAGGCGATGGGTACGGCCAAACGCGGCGACGGTTGCTGCTTCTCCATCATATACTTCCTGCGAAATTGATGGGTTCAAACCGCTTCCGGCGATGAGCAAGTCAATCAGCAAGAATCCCCCAACAAGAAGCATGGGTAATCTCGTCCGCGATTTATCGACGAAGAGCGTAAGCGCTCCAGCAATTGCCAGGCCGACACCTGCAATAGCAAGGGCACGAACAAAAGTAGGCTCGACGTCTCCTAACCAGCGTGCTCCAAAATATCCTGCCAGACCCACAACTGCCGCACCCGCTGTCCCAAGGCGGATCCAGTAGAGCGCTCTTCCAGAAGGCGTTCGCCATTGATCCGCACCTATCGCAGCCAGGAGGGCGAGCGAGAAAACCAGGAGTAGATTCCAGCGGGCAGGTGCGTGAAACAAGTCAAAGGTAGGTACATGATCGAATAGGAATGGGAAGACAGGCGTGTTCACGCCCAAGGCGAGGATCACGGTCATAACGGAAAGAAAAGTAAGAAACCTCCCCAAAGTGGGACGTGAACCCTTGCCTCGCAGGCTAGACACAATCCCGAGTATCGCGAAAATCAGCGTGATGATGCCAATGTAGATCGCATCCTCCCAGAAATTTGCATACCCCCAGTAATTCCCCATGGAGGGATTCCCGAATAGGTCAGGCAGCAGCAGCCCGAGAGCGCGCCACGGCCAAAACGAGTACGTCATCGCCAATTCAGGGTCCACGGTTGTCGCCCGCGCCGTATTCAGTAAATATTCCAGAGTTGGGAGCAATTGAGCAGCAGTTAAAACGAAACCCAGGACTCCGGCCAATAAATACGCAGACGCAGTTCGAAGTCGATCTCGCCAGGTATCAAGAGAAATCGCGCGCCATATAAGCCAGGCCGCGCTCAGACATAGGCTGTACCAGGCCATCTGGGCATGTCCAGCCAACCACTGGAAACTAAAGGTAACCGCTAAAAGAAAGACCGAGGAATAAAATTGGCGGAGATTCTTGCGGGGGACTGACTCAACTAGCCTATCCGTGGCGAAGATGATCCAGGGCAGCCATGCTGCAGCGTGATTAATGCTGATAAACCAGGTCCTGGCAACCAGGTAGCCCGAGAGGCTGTAACTCAAACCGGCGATAAGCTGAGAAAGGCTTCCCAATCCGAGCCTACGCACGAGCAGAGCCATCCCAATTCCCGCCCAAATCAGGTGAAGCGTAACGAGAACGCCATGCCCGTACGCCGGTCCGAAGATGAAGAGGGTTAAATTCGGCGGGTAAAGTAGAGCGGACTGATAATTCGCGAGCAGCGGAGCACCCATCCCGAGCAGTGGGTTCCAGAGCGGAAGGTGGCCCGACTTGAGCACCTCAATTGCAAACTGATGCCACGGAACGAACTGGAGCATCGGTGTGCCCCAGTATAGGACTTCCCCTCTGACGAGCATCGGTCCAAAGAGCAGGATCGGTCCGATGGCGATCAATATCCAAACTAGATGATTGCGCTGGATTTTCACTGTGATAATGAAACCTCGTAAATACGATATCCGTTCTCATCGTAACGGAGGATCAACGCGGATGATGAATCAGGGTCCCACCCCCCCAACTCCCTCTCGAAAGGTCCATAGAAGATGAAGTCAACCTGGTGCTCATCTAAGAAATTCTCGCGCTGAAGCGCATCCCACCCATCGTAGAAGAACGCCGAAACTACAGGTAATAACTCCTCTAGATTGGCACTTTCCGGACCATGCCCAACAAGGACCCGCACGGAGACCCACGCCGGCAGCGCATTTCCAGTGCTATAGGATGCCAGGACGATGCTATTCAGCGGCGAAATCCTCTCCAATTCCTGGAAGGCTCTAACCTCCCCGTCGGGTCTAAACATGGGCAGCTCCGGCCTGGCGACAGTTTGCAACCCGCCGATCAGGAGAAGTGCGCTTGAAATAAGGGCACACGCAATGGAGACACGCACAAACATCTTCCCCCATGGGCGGCGTCGCCACAACTCCGCCATCCCCAGCGCGGCAAGCGTAACCATCGCCACCCAGATCCCCTCAGGGAGGCGGCGCTGCAGATTATGGGGGAAGTATGCCAACAATAGCCCTGCCGCCAGCCATCCAATCGGCAGGAGCCATTGAGGGCGAGTTTTCCATACTCTCTTGCGGAAAGGCACTATCAAGAATGGGATCATCAAGCCATACGCCAGCAGATAATGAACTGGATGTGGTGAGAGAATCTGATTCTGTCCTGTCCACGCCGCTAAAAATGGGTCGGTCGAGAAGGAAACTACGAAGTAAGCGAATAACGGCAGCGGCGGGATGATCATTCGTAAAGTGTTGAAATAGAGAGGCCTGTAGATCTGTGGTTCTCTCTGCAGCAGGCTATGCA
>DAOUTT010000349.1 GCA_030668545.1 Anaerolineales bacterium
GTTCTCTATGCTGCTCGGCGCTCTCACTATTGCCGCCGGAATAGGTTTGCTAACCACCTCGGCCTATCTCATCGCCCGCGCAGCACTCCATCCTTCCATCGCTGAACTTCAGGTGGCAATTGTGGGCGTACGCTTCTTCGGCATCGCCCGCGGGGTTTTCCGCTATTTAGAGCGGCTTCAGACCCACGATACGGCTTTCCGTCTGCTCGCCAGACTACGGGTTTGGTTTTATAAACACCTGGAACCGCTGGCGCCCGCACGATTGATGACCCAGCGCAGCGGCGACCTATTGAGCCGCATCATCTCCGATATCGAAACTCTGCAGCACTTCTTCTTGCGTGTGATCGTTCCTCCAGGCGTTGCCGTAGCGATGATCGCCGCGGTAACTTTTTTCATGTCACGCTTCGACATCTGGCTGTCGGTGCAGCTGCTGTTTTTCCTGCTTTTCGCTGGTTTGGCCATACCCCTCCTTACAAACCGAATGGCAAGACCGTTCGGTGAGAGGGAAGTCGAGCTGCGCAGCGATCTAAATGCCGCACTCGTCGACGGCATTCAAGGGAACGCCGACATCCTGGCCTTTGAACAAGGTCCTTCCCATCTTGATCTGGTGGACAACTTGACGACCGACATCGCCGGTACGAGGGAGAGGAACGCCTGGATCGCTGGTCTATCCATCGGCCTCGTTGGGCTTGCAACCAATCTGGCCGTGATGGCAACAATTCTGCGAGCGGTACCGCTCGTTCAATTCGGGATGCTGGAAGGGTATCTGCTTGCCGTCGTCGTAATCGCCACGATCGCCAGTTTCGAAGCGGTCGCACCCCTGCCCGACGCGTTTCAACACCTCGAGAGCAGCCTCACTGCAGCCAGGCGTCTTTTTGAGATCGTCGACGTGCCCCCCGCAGTGGTAGATTCAGAATCGCATTATCCTATGCCGGAGTCGACCCAAATTCACGCTTCGAAACTCACCTTTCGCTACGCCGATGCTCTTCCCCCGGTGCTGCGAGAGATCAATTTCGATGTCACTCCGGGGCGCATTATCGCTGTTATTGGACCGAGCGGATCCGGCAAGTCCAGCATCGCTCATTTGCTGCTCAGATTCTGGGACTACTCAGAGGGTCAAATCCTGCTCGGTGGAACGGATTTGCGCTCAATTAAACTCGAAGAACTTCGCTCATTGTTCAGCGTGATCTCGCAGGATACCTACCTGTTCCACGGCAGCATCCGCGATAACCTGTTGTTCGCCAAACCTGACGCAGAAGATGCCGAAATCTTCGCCGCGCTCGAGCAGGCTCAACTACTCGCCTTTGTACACGCCCTGCCTCATTCCCTCGATACGCCGATCGGCGAGCGCGGTCTGATGCTCAGCGGAGGTGAAAGGCAGCGTCTTGCCATCACCCGTGCCCTACTCCGCGATGCTCCAATATGGATCGCCGATGAACCAACTGCGAACCTCGATCCGTTGACGGAGCATGAAGTCATGCGCTCGCTTAAAGATCTTATGCGCCAGCGCACATCTCTTCTGCTCACACACAGGCTGATCGAGCTGGAGGATGTCGATGAGATCCTCGTGCTCCAAGAGGGGCGAATTGTTGAGCGAGGTAACCACAACCATCTATTGAAGGCGCAAGGTCTTTACTACCGCATGTGGTCTCACCAACGCCAGGCTGACGGGATGGAAATCGCCTGACCGAGCACCAGGGCGAGTATTATCCACCTATCCTCACCAGTGATCGCCCGCGTTTATCAACCAAGCGGAATATCTACTAGGCAATCACCGACCCGAAAAGCGGAAGCAATCAACGAGGTGATCGTCTATGATGCCAACCGCCTGCATGAAGGCGTAACAGATCGTGCTCCCAACGAACTTGAAACCCTCCGCTTTGAGCGCCTTCGACATCGCCTCTGACTGCGAATTGGTCGTTGGGATATCCTGCCAGGTCTTCGCCAAGGGTCCCTTCAGCGTCTTCCCCTCAGTGAAAGACCACAGGAAATCCGCGAAGGAACCGGACCGGTCCATGATGGCCAGGTAAGCCTGGGCATTGGTGATCGCCGCGTTGATCTTGAGCTTATTGCGGATGATTCCAGCGTTCGCCAGCAAACGCGCTCGATCCTGATCGTTGTACTTGGCGATACGTTCGGGGTCGAAACCGTGGAAGGCGCTGCGGAAGTTCTCCCTCTTGTGGAGGATAGTTCGCCAGGAGAGGCCAGCCTGGAAGCTGTCGAGGAGAAGATGCTCAAAGAGCAGGCGGTCGTCGTGCACAGGGACGCCCCACTCTTCATCATGGTATTTCTCCATGAGCGGGTCGCCCGTCCCAAAGCAGCGTTGAATTTCGTCCATTGATAAGCTTCCCTCCGCTTGCTCGAAAAGATATTGAACTCGCCCTGATAATTCTGGTGGCAGTTTCTGGTAACTACATCAATCCTTTGCGGCTTGCTGAGTTGCCATCATCGCCCTCGCCTGCACTTCCTGCTTCTTGTAGGCGATGATCTTTAGCAAATCATTGA
>DAOUTT010000193.1 GCA_030668545.1 Anaerolineales bacterium
CAGACGTTATTCACCCGTTATACACCCTCTCTGATTGAGTATCTGGCGGGTGCTGGTGTAGTGGCCTATGGCCTGATGGCTTTCACGATTGGCGTGCGCTACTTACACGTAGTCGATCACTCCGATGCACACAAAACGATATCAGAGCCACGAATAGTGGAGGTCGGCGTCGGGGCGGATTGAGTGCTTCAATAGGACCGATTAACCGTTTATTTCACGGGATTCAGCAAATGAAAGAAATCAGGTCGGGTTAAAACCCGGCCTGAATGATTCATCATGTCGAAGGCGAAAACTCCCTGACTGCAAGTCGCAGGTAGTTTTAAAATAAAACATGAAGACTAATCGAAGTCCCTCGCTTTGGGTGGAAGACCTTAGTCGGGACTTCGAAACAGCTGTAGTGCTTAACCATGATTGAAATACTGCGAACGTTGCTTCTGCTCGCAGGCTAATGCACCAAGGACCCTATTGGAAAAACAAATCCAGAGGATAACGCTTGCCTACTGTGCGGCGGCGATCTGAACCCGCATCGCGCTTAATCGATCCCGCAGAGCCTTCGACACTCCTCGGACGATATGATATCCGCAAGCATGGGTCTCATCACAGATTAATCGCAACCCCGCAGCTTCAATGGCGATGAATTTCCCGCTTTTAGCCCCCCGACAACTTGCGGTCAGTTGATGAGGCTCTAGAAGCGCGGACCACCCAAATGCATCCCCCTTGATTAGACTATCGGCAACCACCTCCTGGTTGTCTCCTAAACGGTAGACGATCGAAACCTCACCTGAAAGCAACAAACATAGGTGGGTTGCTACGTTACCCTCATGAAACAAGGTCTCCTCGGAATCAAACGTTCTTTCCCTACTAATCATCGCAATATCTTTGAGGCAATCGGAAGTGGCGCCCGAAAAAAGCGGAAAGCTCCGCAGCAACTCAGGCGAGATCATGGTTATTCCTCCTTTGGCGAGTGAAATAACGCTAATAAATAGATTTGCTTTATAGCCCCTTGGGCAGGGTCGGAGCAATGATGAGGGGGATGATACGATCCTATGGCTATCCGCCGGGTTTTTGATTCCTGGGAACTCCAGGGGTATTTACGAAGTGGCGAAATGTAATGTATTGGCAATGTTCCCCGTCCCTACGGTGAATTGTGGAGACTCGTGTAGGTAATTTCTGTGCCAACACCTTTAATCACGGGGTCGCCCATCACGGCGACCCCGTTTTTCTAACAAGGTGTGGCTTCGTCCGAACTATTCAAACGCGGCCAAGCCCGCTTCGAGCATGGCTATGGTGAAAGCTGAATTGTGAACGCCCTTGCTACCATCCTCGAGGGCGATGTATATCCAGTTCCACGCGGCTTGGGCCTGGGCCTCGGGATAAGTCCCGGGGTTCGGATGCCCATCATGCAGCAAGCCGGCGGCTTCGAGTTTCTCACCGAGTTCGGCGATCAGCGCCTCGACCTCGGTCTGCACACCGCTATAATCGAAATCTTCGATGTCGGCGTGGCAGCCCTCGCAGGATGCAACATCCGGTTCAAAGGAGTGGCTATCACCTTCGCCCACGTGGCAGCTCACGCAGGTATCTTCCACCATCAGTGCATGCGCGCTGGCTCTGCCTTCAACACCAGCGCCGCCTATGCCTAGCAGCATCGTGCTCTGCGGTCCGTGATGGGGGCCCCAGTGCGAGCTGGTGATCTCGATCATGCCGTCGACCGCTTCAGCAATCGCTCGACGCGGCTGGTGGCAGTTGACGCACAGGTTGCCCTCGCCACCGTCAAAGACCTGGTCTTCGAAAGCAAAGAGCGCAACTGGGTCTGTGGTTTCAAGGGCCCAGTCAGTACCCGTATAGGTCGTGTGAATCTCGTGGCAGGCGCGACAGTCCTGGCGGGTTGGGTCTGGATCTCCAGCCTCAACCTCGCTCGGGTTTAATCCCGCAGCGACCATGGCGCTGAACGCTCCGCCGGAGTGACAGCCCGCACAGCTGGCGCTTGTACCACGCGCAAATGATTCGCCAGTTCCATGCCCGGATTCTTCCCACGCAGCCGCCTTACCGGCGATCACTGTCGTGTCGTCATGGCATTCCATGCAGGTCATATCCGCTGCAGCTGCCGCTGGTCCTGCAGGACCTTCTGGGCCAGCGGGGCCAGGGGGGCCGGCAGGACCCGGTTCCCCGGCTTCAGCTGCGCAACCTGCCAGGGCAAGTGCCAGCAAGACTAACAGGCCAAAGAATAACGTTTTTCTCGATAACATAGATTCATTCTCCTCAGAATTTTTCTCTTCTACGCGTCCGTGATTACGAGATTTCTTTTTTTTCTGGCAGATTCCTCCTTTCGAGGCGGTCGGGGAATTGCTCGTGTGCGTTCGAACCAAACTCCGGAGCACAAGAGGTTCAATCCTCATTGGCCTCTTTACCTGATTTGAGAATGGCGAGCAGTTCCTGCACTTCTTCTGCGTCGTGCTGTTCACTGGTCACCAACTGGAAACCTTTGTTAATGGGATCGATGCGGATTATGCGCACATCTGGAAGATCCCTCAGGAGCCTCCCGAGCGGACAGTGTGTGTTGACATCCTTATCGCTTGCGTCCACGATGACCGCAGTCGGTTGGATGGCGACAATCTGATCCAGTGCGTCCGCCTGATCTGCATGCACAACGTGCAACTCGAGTGTATCCGAGTGGGTTTTCAAGCGCGAAAGCACACCTTCGGCGTATAAAGAGTGACTCGAAAGAACGACCACTCGACTCGGCGACATTTCCACCTCACAGATTTGGAACACCCTAACATTAATGGATGGTGAAGGATGTAGCCAGACCCATTCGGTGACCGACACGCACACTTTCAGGTAGGTGTGAGCGGCGTCACAAACTACCCGGGTGGGTAGGGACATTAAGCTTTTCGTTAGGGGATTATTGATGTTTTGTAACCGGTGGGCCTCGGGCTCGAACCGAGGGTAGGTTGTTAGAAGTTGATGCGCATGGTGGTTGAGTGCAGGATGTGTTTAAAGAGCTTCTTTTTGTGAGGAGGAGAGGATTCCGGTTCTAATGGCATAAGCTACGGCTTCGGCGCGGTTTTGAGCTCCGAGTTTCTGGTAGATGTTTTTAAGATGATATTTAACTGTGTTGGTGCTGATGGAAAGCTTTTCGGAGAGGGCTCGATTCGAGAAACCCTCGCCTACAAGTTCCAGAAGCTCTAATTCGCGCGCGGTCAAGTCTTCGGTTAATGTTTTCGCGGGCAAACGATTATCGGCGAGCCTGGCCATCAGGCGAGCAGCAGTGCGGCCGGTCACGGCGGCTTCTCCTCGCTCAAGGCCGCCAAGCAGTTCAAGAAAGTCTTCAGCGTTCAAGTTTTTTACCAGGTAGCCGTGGGCACCAGCCTGGATGACCTTGAGAAGATCGTCGTCTTCCTCGGATACGGTCAGAATCACGATCTTAGCGTCAGGAACGATTTCTAGTAATTGGGGCAGTGCCTCAAGTCCAGTTAATCGCGGCATGGAGAGATCGAGCAAAATGAGATCTGGCCTCGTACTTTTGGCCTGAATCAGAGCTTGCTGGCCATCAGCAACCTGGGCAACGATTTCATACCCGGCAGCCTCGAGGAGGCTGACTAGACCATCACGGAACAGGGAGTGGTCATCTGCGACCAAAACGCGCATGCTCATTGATCCTCCAGGGGAAGGCGTATCGTCACACGGGTTCCCGCGCCAAGCTCCGTTCCCAGCAAGAATGAAGCGCCGATGTCTTCGGCGCGCTCCCGCATAATCGCCAGTCCAAAGTGATCGTGACCGCCATTTGACGGGTTTTCTATGTCGAAACCCAGCCCATCATCGCCAATGATAATCTCCAAAGCATGTGTGTTTACGGAGAGATGGATCCAAGCCTGCTGGACGTGAGCGTGCTTCTGGACGTTTACAAGCGCTTCCTGAATAATCCGCAGGATGTGAAGTTCGATCTCTGGGCGTAGAGATGGAAATTGATCTCTGTCAGAAAACTTCAAGTCAACACTGATCCCCGTCAGTTCGTTGAATTGATGCGTGAATCTCTCAAGCAAGTCAACGAAACCATCTTCATAAGGGTCGCTCATGCGGAGACCGAGGATGGAGATGCGCAGCTCTTGAAGCGAATCTTGAGAAGAGTGTGTGAGTTGTTCCAGTTGGGCAAGAGCCTCGCTGTATTTTTGGTCCTGGAGCAATAAATGAATGGCGGAGGATTTTGTGTTGACGTAGCCCATCAACTGGGCGACTCCGTCGTGAATTTCGCGCGCAATCCGCACGCGTTCATTGACGATGGCGTGATAACGAATGAGATGTTGCTGTTCCCGCTCTTCAAGGAACTGCTCAAGCTCAATGGCCATCTGATTGACGGATCCTGCAAGTGCATCGAGTTCGTCCCGTGGAGGTGATGGGACTTTTAAACGATCGGTGAACACGCCGCTTGCGAAGGTCTCCAGGGGGTCTTTGAAGTCTCGTATTCTGTGTATTATGAGAAAATCGACGAGTAGGTAAACTGCCCCGGTGACGAGAACAGTGAATAACACCGAGATGGCTATTTCGATTTTCAAGCCACCCTGGACGTTCTCGCGAGCTTCCAACAGGGACATATCGAGAAGCAAGACTCCCAAATGCTCGCTTGAGGGATCGTGGCAAGCATGACACTCCGGCTCATTCCAAATGGGCGAGGCAATACGGAGTGTTTGTGGTGGAGATGTAAGGATGACAGATCGGGTTGAGAGATTTGCGGGGACACTGTGGCATTCGAGACAACCCGCATCGGTCTTTGACCGGCGCTCGCCTTTGGATGAACCACTGGTGTCAATAGCTATACGATCGTCGAGATCAATCAGTAATATCTGGTTGATGTCTTTTGTTTCGCTGACATCGGCGAGAATTTGATTAAGGTGGCCTTTGCCAGGCTCCTCCATGATGTGACGGATGCCTCCCGAAGCGACTTCGCCAATCCGCGCCGCTGTTTGTCGCATCTGCTCTTCGATGAGACGAAGTTCTCTGAAATAGTGGATCACAGACATG
>DAOUTT010000240.1 GCA_030668545.1 Anaerolineales bacterium
AAACTATCTAAAAATTTACCTGCCCAATTTCTCTTACCATTAAGCTGTATACGCTCGCTCTGCAACTGATCAATCGCGCCTCGTACCGCTTGCTCCCACTTGACCTGCAGGCGAGTGCGCTGTAGCATGCTGGGTAGAAAGCAGAATCTGTAATGAACGCTCATTTCATTCGAATGATCGATTCGTAAGGAAGGTATTTGATGAAACGCCCTCTACTCTTTTCGGCAGTATTAATCCTCGGAACGATCGCCTGCAATCTACCAGGGGCAGCTTCCACTCCGGATCCGCTCCCCACTTTTGCCGCCCAAACTGTTGAGGCCCGGCTGACAGATTCTGCAGGTGAAACGCAGGAACCTCCGCCAACCATCGCCCTTACGCCGCTTCCCGCGACTGCGACTGAACTTTCGGCATCGCCTACAAGCACGAATACACCTATTCCCACTACGACAGAAGTACCCTGTAACCGCGCCGCTTTTGTGTCCGATGTAACCATCCCGGACGGGACCGAACTCGCTCAGGGTGAGGCATTCACAAAGACCTGGCGCTTGCGCAACACAGGGTCTTGCACATGGACTTCCAGCTATGCGCTTGTCTTCGATTCCGGCGATTCCATGGGCGGTCCTGCTTCGAAGTCGCTTGTCGGCAGCGTTGCTCCCAATCAGACGGTAGACATCTCCGTGGACCTCACCGCTCCAAATGAAAGCGGGACATTCAAAGGGAATTGGAAGCTCCGCTCAGACAGCAGTGTGCTTTTTGGGGTCGGCGGTACTGGGGACGTCGCTTTCTATGTTGAGATCAAAACACCGGGCGTCGGCGATACGATTGCATATGACTTCATCGCCAATTACTGCTCAGCCGAATGGCGCAGCGCTGCAGGCGTGCTCCCCTGTCCGGGTTCATTATCGAACGACGGTTTCGTCGCTAAGATTGACGAGCCAAAACTGGAAGATGGTCGGACTGAAAATGAGCCCGCATTACTCACATTTCCACAATGGGCCAACACTGGCGTGATTACAGGCAAATTCCCGGCATTCAACATCCAGTCAGGAGACGAATTCAAGACCATCATCGGTTGTCTCCACAACAGCCCCAACTGTAATGTGAAATTCCAACTGAATTATCGGGCAGACGGCGGTCCACTGCAGAACATCGATTCATGGACTGAAACCTACAATGGTAATATTCGATTGCTTGAAGTTGACTTAAGTTTCTTGGCCGGAAAATCGGTCGAGTTCGTTCTAGCAGTAACAGCCAATGGTTCACCTGATGATGATGCGGCATTCTGGCTTTACCCGCATATTCGACGGTGAAACTGTCTGACCCGCGAACCAAGTACGTTAACGCCTGGCTCATCACCAGGCGTTATCTATTGTCCAGCTGGCACTTGCTTTGAATGGAACCATTGCACCAGATATATAATGCTACAATCATTAAAATGACCTTTTCTGGGAGACCCTATGTCCTCTAAGCCACGCCTCTTTCTTATAGACGGCCATGCGCTTGCCTATCGAACCTACTTCGCGCTGACAGGCGTGGGCGGAGGGTCACGCTGGATCACAAAAGCAGGCGAACCCACTGCGGGGACATATGGCTTCACGTCCGTTATGCTCCGCTTGCTTGAGACTGAAACACCAGAATATCTCGCAGTTTCTTTTGATACTGGCAAAACATTTCGAGACGACCTGTACCCGGAGTACAAAGCAACTCGCGAAAAAATGCCCGACGATCTGCGCCTGCAGCTCGATCGCATACGCGAAGTTGTGAACACCTTCGGGATCCCGATTCTTGAGGCCGAGGGATTCGAAGCGGATGACGTACTCGGCACCGTCGCGCGCCTGGCATCCAACGAGGGAGTAGAGGTCATCATCCTCACTGGAGACCGCGATCTCCTCCAACTCGTTGATGATAATGTCTTCATACGCCTAGCCGGAAAAAAGCTGTCCGAGGCGTTGGATTATGGGCCCAAGCAAGTGAGAGACCGTTATAACCTGGAACCATCCCAGCTAGTGGATCACAAAGCCATGGTGGGAGATTCAAGCGACAATATCCCCGGTGTGCGCGGGATCGGCGAGAAAACATCTGTCAAACTCCTGCAAGAATACAACGACCTGAATGGGATCTACGAACATCTCGAGGACATACCGAAACGTTTTCAGTCGAAACTGGAAGAGAACCGGGAGATTGCTTATCTCAGTCGCAAGTTGGGTGAGATCGTCACTGACGTCCCCATTGAGTTCCACCTGGATGCTTGCCGGGCTACCGGATACAACCGGGACGGGGTATTGAAACTTTTCCGTGAGTTGGAGTTCCGCACTCTCGTAGATAGAATCCCGGGGGGGACGGTACCCGTTGAGGCTGGACAACTCAACATGTTCACCGCAAATGCAACCGCACCGGTAAAAAGCCTTATCCAGACCACTGTGGTTGATTCTCTTGAAGCCCTCGCCCGTTTAAAAACTGAACTGCGAACTGCCAAGCAAATCGCCTTCGACACCGAAACCACAAGCACTGACCCTATAACCGCAGATCTTGTGGGCATATCCTTAGCGTTGAAACCGGAAGAAGGCTATTACCTGCCCATAGGACACAATCCGCTGTACGCCGGCGGTCCGCAGCTAAATCTTGAAGATGTGATCCAAGCGCTGGGCGAGTCTCTCACGGATACCAAGATTCCGAAAATAGGCCACAACCTTAAATATGATTTCACCATCCTTGCCCGGAACGGATTGACCGTTGACCCTTTGTCATTCGACACGATGATCGCCGAGTGGCTCTGCGATCCATCCTCTCGCAATCTGGGTTTGAAAAACTTAGCCTGGGTTCGTTTGGGCATCCAGATGATGGAGATTAAAGAACTGATCGGAAGCGGCCGTGGGCAGAAATCGATGGCCGATGTTCCCATTGCGGAAGTTGCACCGTACGCTATCGCCGATGCTGAGATCTGCCTCCGCCTGCTGCCTGAGTTGAAACGCGAAGTAGAAGAGAAGAGCCAGATGTCGGTCTTCGAAGAAGTGGAGATGCCTTTCATCCCCATCCTTGCTGACATGGAACTGGCCGGGATCTCGCTGGACACAGATTTCCTGGCTGACCTCTCTAAACAAATGGCGACCCAACTAGAGACTCTCGAACAGCAGATCTATGAAATTGTCGGTCATGGTTTCAACATCAACTCAACGCAGCAGCTCTCGACTGTGTTATTCGAAGAGCTAGGCTTAGAACCTCCTGGCCGCACCCGCCGCACTTCTTCCGGGCATTATTCCACAGCGGCTGCGGTGCTGAATGAACTGAGAGAAGCTCACCCCATCATAGAATTAATCCTTAAGCAGCGCGAAATCGCCAAACTCAAGTCGACATATGCGGATTCTTTCCCCCAACAGGTGAATCCGGAGACAAACCGGGTGCATACATCCTACAACCAAACCGGATCGGTAACGGGCCGCTTGGCATCGTCCAGCCCCAATCTCCAGAATATCCCAATACGGACAGATCTCGGCCGGGAGATTCGCCGCGCATTCATCCCCGCTGCCGGTCAGTTACTTCTTAGTGTGGACTACTCCCAGATTGAATTACGCATCGTCGCTCATATCGCAGAGGACGAGGCGATGATCGAAGCATTCCAAGATGATCAGGATATTCACGCAACGACAGCGGCGGCGATTTACGGGACCAGTACCGAGGAAGTTACCTCGGCCATGCGCCGCCACGCCAAGGCTGTCAATTTCGGTTTGATCTACGGGATGAGTCCCTTTGGATTAACTCGAACCACAGATCTCACCCTGGCTGAAGCTGAAAACTTCGTTAGTGCATACTTTGAACGCTTCCCGGGAGTAAAAAGCTACCTGGACAGCATTCGAGAAGAGGTCATCGAGAAAGGCTATGTCACCACCCTTCTAGGCCGGCGACGATACTTCCCACAATTGGCGAGCGGCGCCTCCGTCTCCGAGATGGACCGCGGCCGGGCGAACCGTGAAGCAATAAACGCGCCCATCCAGGGTACGGCCGCTGACATCATCAAACTGGCGATGCTCAACCTGCCCGAACAATTAGCACGCGCCGATCTCTCAGCACGCATGCTGCTGCAGGTGCATGATGAGCTTGTGCTTGAATGTCCTGAAGGTGAGATAGAGCAAACCACCGCCATCGTTCAGGA
>DAOUTT010000138.1 GCA_030668545.1 Anaerolineales bacterium
ATTGGCTTATCCCTAATAGGGATATTCGTCTTCCTCTCGGGCTTTTTACTCGGCTATTACATTAAACATAACCCTCATTTAAAATTGAGGGACTATTATGTCCGCCGAGTTGTCAAACTTTATCCCCCGTATATCGTCTCGCTAATCCTGTTTCAAGTACTGTTATCCGTTCAGCTCGAAAGCCCTGATTTTTGGATTCACTTGTTTGGACTTCAGATTTTGCTCGCGCCTGCTTATTCGGCGCCCATAATCACTCTCTGGTATTTCGGCTTGCTCATAGCGTTTTTATTAATCATTCCGGTTGGTTTGCACAAATGCAAAAAAATTGGTCCTTCGATTCTTTACTTAATCGCAGTATTTATCCTTTCTTATGTCATCCATGAGAAGTATCAAATAATCGAAATTCGATTCTTTTATTACTATTGGGTATTCTCTTTGGGCGGGTTGATCGGAAGATACAACACGAAGCATACAAAGTTAATAACAAATCCGCTAAGTATGCTTATGTCCACAACCATTCTCGTTCTAACTGCCTACCGATTATTCAGGAGTCAAAGTGCTTATTTGTTTGAACTTCACTGGGGTCATATATCATGGGCAACTGCCTATATGCTTTCATTCATACACCTCACATATGTTGCAGCAACCAAGTTTAAGAGGTTTGGATGGGGCGAGAGATTGACGCAACTGATATCACGAGGTTCTTACTTTACGTACATATTCCACAGACCAGTATGGAGTATCATGCTGATCCCTCTCCCGATAACAGAGGGTCCAATCACGTTCATCATCCAATTCTTTATCGGATCACCTCTCGTGATTTACTTATCAGGAAAATTACAACCTCTCTACGAGAGAGCAGTCGTAAGCCGTTTTAGAGTTTCCGACAAGTCATCAACTTGAGATTAATATTGCTTAGTGTATCTAAATAAATCAAATACTGAGCCGTTTATTACTCTGTAAAATCTTCATGGTGCAGTAAAACTTGGCGAATTTATTGAAAGTACACTTCAAGCGGTTTAAGAAGGCTCTCCTGGTGCGATTCGAACGCACAGCCTACGGATTAGAATTTCAGACAAGGTTCGTTTTCCCTGTATAGAGAGTTAGGATGTCCATCCACCCCCATATACAGGGGGCAATTTGTCCAAGCCGCCAATCGCTTCTATTGTGTGGTGAGGGTTCTGCACCGCACCTTGACCGGTGCGGATTGATTTCCCTGGCCAAGCCCGCCTAGGCAGGCTAACCCTTAAAGGAGGGGCATGCCCCCCCTCGATGTAACCGGACTTTCCATTTAAGTAAGTTTGTGACTTTTTACGAAATCGTCCAGGATTCCCGTCAAATCAGGGTGTCCGATCTCCTGAAGATTATAGTAAACACGTGTGGAAGGTTTTTTGATCTTGATGATGCGATTAAGGTCAATGGGAGTAGCGATTATCACAGCATCACATTCAGTGTTGTTTATAGTTGTCTCAAGATCCTGAAGTTGCTGTTTGCCATATCCCATTGCCGGCAGCAAAGTCCCGATATCAGGATAAAGTTCAAATGTTTCCGAAAGCCTTCCGACAGTATACGGACGTGGATCTACAAGCTCTGCAGCACCAAACCTCTGAGCTGCGACTACGCCCGCCCCAATTTTCATTTCCCCATGGGTAAGCGTAGGGCCATCCTCAACCACTAACACTTTCTTTCCCTTAATGATTGAAAGATCGTCAATGTCAAGTGTCGAAGCTGCGTCGACGACGACCGCTTCGGGATTCACCGCAGCGATGTTCCTCCGAACTGCTTCGATCCCGGCAGCGTCGGCGCTGTCCATTTTATTGATGACTACCACATCGGCGGCTCTCAAGGTGACCTCGCCTGGGTAATAGCGCAGCTCATGACCTGGGCGATGAGGATCAACCAATACCACCTGTAGGTCAGGCACATAAAATGGGAAATCGTTGTTACCACCGTCCCAAAGGATTACATCGCAGCCATCGGGGTCGTTTTCAGCTTCCCGGAGAATGGCTTCATAGTCTACGCCGGCGTAAATTACATTGCCGCGAACAATATGGGGTTCATATTCCTCCATCTCTTCTATGGTGCACTTGTGCTTCTCAAGATCTGACAACTCCGCGTATCGCTGCACTTTTTGAGCAACAAGGTCTCCGTAGGGCATTGGATGACGGATGGCGACAACCTTGAGGCCTTTTTCCATCAAAATCTCGATAACCTTCCGCGATGTTTGGCTTTTACCGCAGCCGGTTCGAACTGCACAGACCGAAATTACGGGTTTGATGCTCTTGATTTGAGTGTCCCTGGGTCCTAAAAGAACAAAGCTTGCGCCGGCAGCTTCTACTACCGCACTCACAGCCATTACATGTTGGTATGAGACATCACTGTAAGAGAAGATGCACTCGTCCGCTTCCAGTTCCTTAATAAGCCGGGGAAGGTCTTCTTCGGCAAAGATGGGGATACCTTCAGGATAAAGTCCGCCAGCTAGCTCGGCTGGGTACTTTCGTCCCTCAATGTCTGGAATTTGGGTTGCGGTAAATGCGACAACTTTGTACGCCTCATTACCGCGGTAGTAGGTATTGAAATTGTGGAAATCCCTCCCTGCTGCGCCTATAATAATTACATTTCTCTTCGACATCTTTTCTCCTTATAGTGTTGTAAGTCGGCTAGTTTAGGTTCCCGAGGTTGCTACTATCAAAACTCAGGAAGCTGATCCATGCCGGCCTCTTTGGCTAAACCTGAAACCAACTTTTGGAGTTCGGCCACTTGCTCCAATGGCAAATCTGGAGGCTGGTAGGTATTGAGCAAATCTTGCAGTTGCGTTTTGGCACGCGTAAATGTGTCCGTCGCGCCCATCTGCTGCCAGGTGCGGATCGAGCCGCGATCAATCACCGCGGAGGGCAAATACTGCTCTTCCTTGAACAACTGGCGCGTGAGTCGCAGCTTTAAAAATTCACCCTTAAAATTGATCCCCTCGTACATATCGGCTGCCAACGGATCGGTGTGAACTTGCATCCCTTTGAGCATGCGCTTTGCCATGCCAATCGCTTCGGCATCGATAAGCAACTTTTCGGTACTCATGCAAGCTAGAAAATCCAGCATGCCCGCGCCGGAAATCATATTGATCCCAGCCAGAGCGCCGATCATGGCGGTGGTGCTGCTCTCCATCCCAGCCTGATAATCAACCACCTTGGCATCGCTAGCACACATATAAGAGTGCGTCGGAAAGCCAAACGTTTTACCTACCTGGGCATAGGCGGCGTCGATCATGGCGGTTTCAACCGCGCCCATCGGGGTGGTGCCATGGCGCATATCCATAATGGCAGGCGCGCCACCCCACACTATCGGCGAACCCGGCTTGGCCAATTGGTGGATGGTCATCCCGCTGATGCATTCGGCGGTGTGCTGTACCACAGAGCCCAGCAATGTAACCGGCGCTGCAACCCCGGCCAGGGGCATTGATACGATCTGCGCCGGGATGCCAGCCCGCGCCAGATCAATAAGGCTTTGCGAGCCAAACTGACTCCAGATCAGCGGCGGGGAAGGACACACATCAAAGACCGCAGTAGGTTTTTGGACCAACGCATCGCGTCCTCCAGCGAAGATCGCCAGCATATCGATCATGACGCTGGTATTTTTTGTCGAGAAAGCCCCGGTGATCACCGGTTTCTTAGAGAACAACAGCACCAAATACAGGCGGTACAGATCGCCGATTTCTTTGGGGATTTCGCTGCACACCAGCGCGGTGGATTGCGCATCGTACTGCCAGAGCGAATCGGCAGTTTTGATGACCTTGATCAGATCGTGGGTGATTGCCGGTCGATGCTGCATGGTCTCGGCATCGAGCACGTTCACCCCTGAAGAGCCGGGATCAAAATGGACCGTATCCCCTCCGTAATGCACGCTCGGTTCTCCATCTTGATTATAGAGGAAGAACTCATGGGGTACGGTTTCCAACGCTTTGCGGGCAACTTCCTCCGGGATCTGAACTACTTCACGCTCTTCCTCTACCCTGGCGCCAGCGTCCGCCAATGATGTCCGCGCTTCTTTGAGTTGAACCTTGATCCCCGGATTGACAAGCAATTGAAAAGCCTCGTCGATGATCTGGGGAACTAGCTCTGATGATAAGATTCTTAGTTGTGGCTGCAAGCTATTACTCCTTTTAAAGTCCTTTTGCAACGAGAAGTTCTTTCGCAACCGCAACTGCACCAACTGCATCCTCGCTATAACCGTCTGCGCCGATCTCTTCAGCCCAGTCGCGCGTGACAGGCGCCCCACCGACCATAACCTTGATCGCTGAGCGCAACCCAATATCGTCCAACGCTTCAATAACATCACGCTGTTTCACCATTGTGGTCGTGAGCAAGGCACTGACAGCGATGATATCGGCAGTTTCTGTCCTGGCTTTCTCAACCAGGGTCAAGATTGGCACATCAACTCCAAGGTCGAACACTTTGAATCCACCTACGGAGAGCATTGTCCCAACCAGGGTTTTACCAATATCATGAATATCACCCTCAATAGTCCCTAAGACGATAGATCCCAACATTTTTCGCTCGGTCCCTTGTTTGGTCATCTCAGTCTCGAGTACATTCACTGCAGCCTTCATGGCTTCTCCGGCCATTACCAGCTCTGGAAGATAAGCATCCCCACGACTAAAGAGATTTCCAACATGATCAACCCCCAAGACAAAACCTTGGTTGATCGCATCCAGGGGATCGATGCCCAATTCAATGGATTGTTTGGCCAGCTTTTCGGCTTCTTCAGACTCGCCATCAATGATGCTTTGTGCCATTGCGCTATACATTTGCTCAGTCATGAACAACTCCTGTTACATTATTTTTAAGGTCAAAGAAAATCAAGACGATGCCAATGTTTAAGGTATGCATCTCCGGAAAAATGGGGCATACTCGGCACAATGTCAATACTATAACCTACTCTCGCTGATTGGAATATCCGTTGAGCCTGGAAGGATATATCCTGTTGCGGAAACATTGGAGAAGCTTCCAGAGGTGAGTTATCTGGTGTTGATTTTAGGGGCGTATGACTTAGTGGTGGAGGTATTCTGTCGAGATCGTGAACATCTCACAGAATATATTACAAACCAAATCCAAACCATACAAGGCGTTCGCGCCACCGAGACACTGGTAAAAGGAAAGATATTCAAATTGAGTTTCTTTTGGCGTTCCGAATTGATTTCTCAAGATCATGAAAAGTGATCCATTTTGATCACGAGAAAGTTTAAAAGCTTGGAAAATAATAATTCCAATCAGTAAATTCCAATATAAGGAAATCCAATGCAAGAAAACAGCAATAGTGTGCCTCAACATGCTCAAGTAGTCATAATTGGGGGCGGTGTGATCGGCTGTTCCGTGGCTTATCATTTGGCTGACATGGGCCTCAAAGATGTGGTCCTTATTGAACGGGACCAGCTGACCTCAGGCACTACCTGGCACGCAGCCGGTTTAATGTGCACCTTTGGCTCATCTTCTGAAGTCAACACGGCAATGAGAAAATATACCCGCGACCTCTACTGCAGCCTGGAAGCTGAAACAGGCTTGTCCACAGGATTTAAACCGATTGGGTTCATTGAAGCCGCAGCTGATAAAGACCGCCTGGAAGAATACCGGCGCGTAGCTGCCTTTAACCGCTATTGTGGGGTGGATGTTCAAGAAATTTCCCCTAACGAGATTAAAGAGCTTTTTCCTCTGGCCAAGGTCGATGATCTGTTGGCGGGGTTTTATGTAAAGGATGACGGAACAGTGAACCCGGTTGACGCAACCATGGCAATTGCTAAGGGCTCCCGAATGAAAGGGGCCAGGATTATGGAAGGAGTTACCGCCACGGGCATCTATAAGAAAAATGGGTATGTAACCGGGGTTAAGACGCTGCAGGGTGATATCCAGGCTGAATATGTAGTGAATTGCGCTGGTATGTGGGCCAGGCAGCTTGGTGATATTTCAGGTGTTAATATCCCGAACCAGGCGGCTGAACATTATTATGTCATTACTGAACAAATAGAAGGTCTACCTCCCGATATGCCCATTCTTGAAGACCCCTCCCACTACGGGTACTACCGTGAAGAGGTGGGGGGTATCATGGTCGGGTTGTTTGAGCCGGTCTGCGCTCCCTGGCATGTAGATAGTATTCCCAATAATTTTTCTTTTGGTGAAATCACTCCCGACTGGGACAGGATGGGGCCCTTTGTTGAAAAAGCTATGTCCCGAGTGCCAATCACTCTGGAATCCGGCATTAAAACTTTCTTTTGCGGTCCGGAGAGTTTTACGGCTGATTTTGCGCCGATTGTCGGCGAGGCCCCGGAGGTAAAGAATTATTTTGTAGCTGCCGGCCTTAACTCAATC
>DAOUTT010000104.1 GCA_030668545.1 Anaerolineales bacterium
ATCACGGTGCCGCCGAAATCTGAGACTTCGATTCTGTCGCCGATCTCAAACGGCTGCTGAAGCAAGATGAGGATGCCGGAGATGAAATTCTTAACGATATCCTGAAGACCAAAGCCGATTGCGATCCCCCCGATGCCCAAGCCGGCGATCAAACTGTTGAAGCGCCCGGGTGCGATTTGCTCAAGTGCAACGAGGATTCCCACGGCGAGTATTCCCAGGCGGGTGAGCATCTCGAGGAGTACAATCAGTTCTGGGTCCCGCTTTCCACGCTCCATACTATTGCGCAGCAGCCTTGTTAGCCACTTCGAGAGCAGGTAGGCTACAAGGAGGATCAGTGCGGCAGCGCCGAGTCTGGGCAGGAATTCCATTGCCGTCGTCAAAATTGTTTCCCATGAAAGGTCTATTGGTAGCATGATGAGTATCACCTCAAAAAAGATTTCAACGCTTGATGATATCACAGCGGAACCGAGGATCTCGGTACTCATGCCTTGTTACAACGCGGACGAGACTCTCGACGAGACTATGCGGTCACTTATAGATCAAACGCTAATCGAGTTTGAAATCGTAGCTGTCGATGATGGCTCAGAGGACTCAACTTCTGAGAAACTGGCCGCATGGTCCAGGAAAGACTCGCGCGTTCGCATCCTGACCATCGCCCATGCAGGCATCATCCCTGCCCTGAACACTGGGATGGAGGCGTGCCGTTCACATCTCGTTGCCAGGATGGACGCCGATGATGTCGCCCATCCCGAGCGGCTGGAGCGCCAGGTTGAGTATCTTGACGCGAATCCGGAGGTGACCGTGGTGGGCAGTCTGGTTGAGGGCTTCCCGCGCGACGGGGTTCGAGAAGGTTTTCAAATCTATATCGAATGGCTAAATAAATTGGTAGATCACGATGCGATTACGCGAGATATTTTCGTCGAGAGCCCGTTAGCGCACCCCTCGGTAGCGTTTCGAAGGAGGCGGGTGGAGGCGCTTGGAGGCTATCAGGAGTTTGGCTGGCCGGAGGACTATGATCTCTGGCTGCGCTTGTACCTTGATGGGGCGCGGTTTGAAAAGATACCGGAGATCCTGCTCTACTGGCGAGAACACCCAAAGCGCCTGACGCGCACCGATTCGCGCTACTCTGTTGAAAATTTCCTGCGCGCCAAGGCTAGATACCTGATGCAGGGTCCGCTGCGAGGCAGGGATGCCGTGATCGTGTGGGGCGCCGGTCAGATGGGGCGGCGGCTCTCAAAGCATTTAGTGCGCGCAGGAGCGCCGCTTGCAGCGTTTGTTGACATCGATCCGAAGAAGGTTGGCCGGACCCTCAGGGGAGCGCCGATCATTCCGCCGGAGGAGCTGAAAGAATGGTGGAGTCGATTTATGAATCCTGTTATCCTGGCCGCGGTGGGGTCGAGGAATGCACGCGCTTTGATTCGTGAGAACTTATGCAGCAGAGGATTCCGCGAGGGCATTGACTGGTGGGCTGTTGCCTAATTATGTGTGCGCCTTACGGATGACCTGATCTGGCGGGTAACATTTGCCGGGCCGCGGGATCAGCCGCGGGACGCGGCTCTGATAGTCGATATAGGCTTGCCCGAATTCACCGACCAGCCGCCGCTCCTCAAAGATACTGCCGACGATTATATACAGTGTTAAACCGAGGTTCAGAGCCAGAACGCTCGTTGTCATCACTGGCGTGAGCCAGATAAAGAGCAGCCCAGCGGTGTAAAGTGGGTGGCGGACATGGCAATAGAGCCCGTTGATAACCAACTTGCTCGGCTCTGATGACCCGGGATGGGTAAATTGGCGCAGCCCGAGAAAATGCAGCGAGTCAGTTTGTAAAAGGCCAAGGAGCAGCAGGAGAGCGGCCACCGCCTGACCCGCGGAGGTGAGCAAAATCCATGGTCGTGTCAGTTGGTAGAGCGTCTGCCCTGGATCGAGCGCGGCAATGGCGAGAACCGGCAAGAATGAGAGCCCCCCAACGATATTAAAGAATAACCGGTAAAAGCGGTTGCTTGTTTGGCCAAAGGCGCGCCGAAAAGATTGCTTCACCATGTTACTGGCGAGCAGACTGTGCAGTGCGCCGTACACAGCGACGGCGATGAAGGTTAAAACCGGACCTGAAATCGACATGACCCTCAAATAGCGTATAGGTGTTTCCTGTTTGACGCTCTCGAAGGGCAATTAATTACCCTTTAGATTCGGTTCCGATGGGTAACCGAGGATGGCAATACGTTAGAACTGAGTTTGTGTTTTGAAACGCCACCATTTATAGAGCAGAGCATATTCTCCAGCTGACAAGCTTCTGTTGGAGATGTCAGCTTTCGATTGGGCTTATTATAGGAAACACTTTTAAAACCCAAATAGGGATGTTACGTGAAATTGTTATGCACTCACCTTATTAGCCACTTTTTCGTGAGGGCATTTACAAGCGATCCCATCACCTTCATTTTTGGGCCAACAATTATTTGCCGCTATGCAGCGGGATTTTTCCTTCAAGCCGAGTTTAAATTGTTTCGGTAGATCTGGTTCGGTGATCAATGGACGACAGAGGGAGATATAGTCGGCGTGTCCATTGGCTAAAACCTGCTCCATAACCGACCGGGAACGGAAGCCTCCGACAAGAATAATCGGAAGTTGAGTGACAGGGCGGGCTTGGCGTGCCAGGGGGAGAAAGTAAGCTTCGTCAGCCTCTGAACGGATCCCCTTTCGTACATTAAGGTTCTTTGTTCCACCAATTCCTCCGCTGATTTCAACCGCGTCAAGTCCCATGTTCTCTAACGCGGCTGCTATTTGAGCTCCTTCATCAGAGGACAAACCGCCTTCCACACCGTCCATCATACCGAGCTTGATCAACACCGGATACTCGGAGCCTACCTTCTCTCTAACCGCGGCACATACTTCGCGCAGGAAACGCATCCTCTTTGTACGATTACCTCCCCACTTATCGGTTCTGCGGTTTACAAACGGGGATAGGAACTGGCTTATCAAGTATCCATGAGCGGCGTGAATCTGGACCCCATCGAAACCAGCCTCTTGACATCTCCGAGCCGCGTTTCCGTATGCCTGAATAACAGTTTCAATTTCCTGGGATGTAATTTCCCTGGCTGGCCTTGAAAGGAACGGCGCCTCAATTGCTGAGGGAGCAATGGCTTCGGGTACGTCTTCGGCATTGGCTTGCATGCCGGCGTGGTTAATTTGTGCGACGATACGACCGTGCTCATTGTGGACTGCGTCGGCTAGTTTTGCCAGATCGGGAATCAGATCGTCGTTGTAAATGCCGGTCATCCCAAAGTGGGCTTTTCCAGATTGATGCACGTACATGTGACCGGTGATGATCAGGCCTACGCCGCCTCGAACCAGGTTTTTATACAGCTCCTTAAGCTGAGGAAAGGGACGCCCATCTGGATCAGCCATCCCTTCGGCAGTTGCGGAGCGCACGATTCGGTTTGGTGTAGAAAGCGACCCAATATTATTGGGTGTAAAGAGCAGGGTCATGTCCTTTTCCTTGAGAGCTGCGATTCTTCTGCAGATTCTACCGCAGGGCTAATGCCGGGCAACAGCACCAATGCCAGCAACCCGGATAGGATGTATATACCCCCACCAAAGTAGAGCGTGGTCGAGATGCCGAGCGTGTCGCCCAGCCCGCTGGCGAAGGTCATTCCGATCAGCATCAGCAGCGCGCTCAGTGTTCCATAGACCCCAAATACACGCCCCAAATACTCTCTGGGAGCATGCGACTGCATCCAGGTCTGGCTGCTGATCAACCAGGCCATGAGCGGCACGCTGAGCAGGATCATGATCAACATCGAGATGGCAAAGACTGGCCAGAAGACCATTGCCACCAGTGCCACCCCCGTACCGAGTAAGCCAAATGGGATCAGGTGATTGGGCTTGAATTTGCTCCCGATTGCTCCTATCGCGATCCCCCCCAGAATACCGGCCACACCGCGCACCGTGAGCACCAAACCAAACTCAGCCGATCCCACCCCAACGACATCCTGGAAAAAGGGTACGAGCAATACGGTAAGGATGCTGTCTCCAAGGGCGGCTATCCCGAGCACGAGGAATATCCGTGAAAGTGCCGGTTTACCCATCACCATTTTCAGGCCGGCGACAAATTCATCCCAGAATACCGAGAATGCGCTGGCTGCAGAACTGTCCTCAGCGGGAGCGGGCGCCGCCACGCCCTGCGGGACGCGGATGAAATACATCAATAACGCTGCCAATACATAGGAGCCGATATCAAAGAAGATCACGCCCTGCAAACCGATCGAGGCCAGCAAGACACCGCCGAGCGCCGGTCCGATCAGGCGGGCGCCGTTCTCCCCCAACGAGTCAAGCGAATTAGCGGTGAGCAATTGGTCTTTCTCAACCAGCGTTGGCAGCAGGGCATTATTCGCTGGTCCAAAAAACTGGCTCGCGGTTGATTCTAGGAAGCCAGCGAGATAAACCAGCCAGATCATATCGGCTGAGCGAACGCCCAGCAGCATGACCAGCACCGCGCCGCGGAAGAGGCTCGAGCCGATCATCGTCCAACGCCGGTCCCAACGGTCGACAAACACCCCGGCGACCGACCCAAAAACCAGGGACGGTACGACCTGGATCATAAACATCGCGCCGGTAGCCATCACCGATCCGGTCACTTTGTAAATAAAGAACGGCAACGCGGCAAACATCGCCCAATCGCCAATCATTGAGATTAACTGGGAAATCCACAACAGTCCATAATTGCGCCTTCGTAATACGGTTAGCATGCGGTCACTCCTGGAGATGAAGATCGTATTCTAAACACAGCGGGGAGCAAAGAATAGCTGATATTTCCTCTACTAGTGCTTATGGGCAATACATCAGTGCAAATCGCAAAAAACCCTGTCGGAAAGGGTGAATATTAATAAAATACATTGTACGAGCTAATATTCAATGGGGAGAAGTTTATCAGGTATTGGCGTATTTGGGGGCAAGGCACACTCATTGAAGAATAAGGCCCGGCTTCGCAGTGTTCGACGCTATCAAGAATCTGTATACGAACAGGAATAACACCTCGCAAGTGCATACTGACAAAAGGGCAACAAATCCCCCAGGAGAAAAGCAAATCCCGCGAGCGAGCGGGATTTGTGTTTTATAATCATGACTCATGTCGAAAGAATCGTATAAATTTCCCCTTTGCGCTTTTAGAACTAATATAGGGTCTTAGTTCCTAATGTTCAACAGTTAGCCGGTATTTACAAGTAGATAAAGGAAAAAAATCAAATGACAAATCACCACAAAAACAGAGATCCATGGAAATTTTTCTTGCTGACATTTGCCTATTCATGGGTTATTTGGATACCTTCTGTGCTGGATGGACTAGGTATCAAGCTGCCCTTTAGTGTGGCGGGATATTCAACTGTAGTTGTTATTATTGGAGCATTCGCCCCTTTGCTGGCCGCAATCACACTTGTGGCCCGGGAGGAGGGCTGGAAGGGAACAAGAGTATTTTTTCGACAGGCGCTTGATATTCACATCAAGCCAGTATTTTTGGTTGTTGCATTAGCGTTGCCGATTTTAATTCATTGGATAGCACATTATCTGGCACTTGCTGTTGGCTTGGATGTTGCCAAAACGCTATTTCCAACCGAAATTTCTGTCGCACCGATAGTTCTGGCGATTCCATACTTTATTCTCATGTTGGTAATTGGTGGTGGCCAAGAAGAATTTGGCTGGCGGGGTTATGCTCAGGAACCTTTACAAGAAAAAATCGGGGTCATACCGGCAAGTTTAGTAATAGGTGTAATCTGGGGTATTTGGCATTTACCCTTATGGTTTATGACGGGTGATTTGCATAGCGCATATTCGTTTTTGGCTTTCGTGATGATGACAACTAGCATATCGATCATATATGCCTGGCTGTATAACTCAAGTGGTAAGAAGCTAATCGTGGTGATGTTCTTTCATGCAATGAGCAATACAGCGGCACCATTGCTGCCATTTTTACATGGAATAGAAGGAAAACCAGAGAGTGCATACTGGATTTATGCTGCTGTAAACGTGATTTTTGGGTTTATATTCGCTTACATTCTTGTCAGAGGATCAAAACCGGCACAAGTATGATTATATAATTTTCAATGCCAACAACCCGACAATGATTCCCTCAATTACCGTTATGGGCAGCAGGCTAACGTCTCGCTGGAGCGGACAAGCCACGCTCTTGAGCACGATCGTGACCTACTGATTATGTAAGTAATCGGAAATCAAGAGAGCGAGAGATCACCGATCTCTCACTCTATATTCCTTAGCAAAGGCTGGATGCATACCAGTTGAAGGACGATCGCAGAATACCCGCTTCGCTGTTCGGTTCTCAACCAGAGCCATACCCACAAGCCGTGTTTATTCCCAACCCCGGATTAGTAGCATCACATCAAAGAGCTGCGGAATTTGAATCAACTCGAGCGCAGGCGAGCTAAAGCAGCCTTCGCGGGATTAGCGCTGATCAGCATCAACGTGGTGATGACCACCGCCGAGGTCAGGCACCAGGCGCACGTCGCTCCGATGACGAAGGGCTCGAGGAACGTGAGGTAGATGGAGAAGAGCGTCCCGACGAAGGCCATAAGGAAGATCGATATTTGGGCGAGGTCGGCCAATTGCTCCGAACCCCAACGGTCGATCAGCCAGGCGCTGAGGATGGCGATATAGGAAAGCATGCCCAGCAGACCAACGGATACGACCCCGAACAGGAATGCATATTCGCTCTGCTGAACGGTGTTGCAGTCACCGACGGGGCCGCAGACCGCCTCCGCCCCGGTTGATTCGACAAAAGCCAGGTAGCCAGCCACACCAAGCCCCACTAGCGCCAGCAGGGGCACGACCCAGTGCAGCTTCGCCCGCGCATTGGTCTTCTCTTGGCCTCGCCAGCGGAAGCCCATAATCACGAGGCTGACGACCATCCCAATCAAGACGACTACAGAGAACGAATTCCCTACGGGGTCGAGTTGAAATTTCTGGCGCACCGTCAGGTTATCGGCGGTGAAATCGACTCCTTGCGTCGGTGAGGGTTCCCCGGTAGGAGCAGCTTCGGTCGGGTTTCCGGCGGCTGTCGGCGTACCGTCGCCGGACGCCTCAGCGGTTGGCTCAAGCTCCTGGAGAGGAACCAGCGCTTCGATTGCCTCTTCCAGCCCAGGGATGTCCGGCCAGGCGACACCGCCTTGCTCAAGCGCTTCATCGATCAATCCCGGAAGCAACTCGGGAATTTCAAGTGAACCGACGAGTTCCGTTTCACCGATGAATAAATTCGGGACGCCATAGCGATTCTCGGGGACCTC
>DAOUTT010000025.1 GCA_030668545.1 Anaerolineales bacterium
AAAACTACCTGGACAGCATTCGAGAAGAGGTCATCGAGAAAGGGTATGTCACCACCCTTCTAGGCCGGCGACGATACTTCCCACAATTGGCGAGCGGCGCCTCCGTCTCCGAGATGGACCGCGGCCGGGCGAACCGTGAAGCAATTAACGCGCCCATCCAGGGTACGGCCGCTGACATCATCAAACTGGCGATGCTCAACCTGCCCGAACAATTAGCACGCGCCGATCTCTCAGCACGCATGCTGCTGCAGGTGCATGATTAGCTTGTACTTGAATGTCCTGAAGGTGAGATAGAGCAAACCACCGCCATCGTTCAGGATGTCATGCAGGATGCTTATCGTCTTGTCGTGCCATTAAAGACGGATGCAAAAGCAGGGTCGAATTGGGCAGACATGCAGCCGCTATGAGTGCAGGTCTGCTTCCACATCCTCTGAAATTGTAAATTACCAAGCCGGCTGTTTATGCCTGACAACCTGAACGGCGACCCCTTCCAACTTGTGCTATACTCGCCTCTCTAACCTATTTTAATAAAAAGTATGGGGCATGACAGAACGCCAAGAACTCTTCGAAGAATCCCTGCGCCTTGGGCACTCCGCAGCTTGGGATCTCCAATGGGACCGAGCGATCGAGTATTACCGCAAGGCGCTCGCATTGAAAGCCGACGATCCTGGGGCCTTAACGAGTCTCGGGTTGGCGCTCTTAGAGTCGGAGAAGTACCAAGAAGCGCTCGAAGTCTATCAGCACGCTGCGAAATTAGCCCCGGATGACCCCGTACCCGTAGAAAAAACAGCCGAGATCCTCGAACTCATGAATCAAATCGACAGCGCTGTCGCCCAACGGACTGCCGCGGCTGAGCTGCACCTCAAGCGTCGAGACGCGGATAAGGCCATCGATAACTGGTCCCAAATCGCCCGGATGGTTCCCGGTGACCTCAACACGCGGACCAAACTGGCCATGACTTTCGAACGATTGGGTCGCAAGCGAGAGGCTGTCTATGAATATCTCGCGGTTGCCTCGATCCTACAAACAGACGGGAAGGTTGATCGCGCCAAAGATGCCGCTGAGCGGGCGCTGCGCCTAGTCCCCGGTGAGAAGGAAGCCGCTCGGGCGCTGCGCTTTCTCCAGCAGGGCAAACCTTTACCACCTCCCTCAGAGCCGCGAGGGACCACTGCACCACTACGGATGGACCAGGTAAAGGACTACTTGAAAGCAGGTGATGCTGAGGAAATCGACGACAGCCAGCAGGCCGACCCGGAGACGACAGCCCAGGCTCGAGCGTTGACTATCCTTGCGGGATTGATCTTTGAAGAGTCGGATGACGAGAACGGAAATGGGTCATCTCCGATAGATATGGCAGAACTCACAAAGAGCCGTATCAGCGAGGAGCGCAAGAGCGTCGGCCAGCCGCAGATGCTCCGCTATCTAGGGCAAGCGATCGATTATCAAACCCACGATAATATCCCGCAGGCGATCAAACAGTACGAGAGCGCGATCAAAGCCGGATTGGACCACCCTGCAGCTTATTACAACCTCGGCATTCTGCTCAAGAACCAGGGTGACCAAGAAGGGGCAACGAAATACTTAACCCAGTCCCTTGGCCACCCCGATCTCGATCTAGGAGCAAACCTCGCCCTCGGCCGCCTGGCTCGCATGCGTGGCGACCTTCCAGAAGCGGCCCGTTTTCTGCTTCAGGCACTGCGCTACGCAGACACTCTTTCGGTCGACGAGAACCAGTCCGGCGATCTAAATCAACTCTACGATACGATCATGGCCACAATGAGCGAGGGAGATGATGAGACGCTCTCGCAGATCGTTGAAAACACTCTCAGCTTCTTGAGTGGTCCGGAGTGGCTCGAACGTCTCCGTCAGGCACGCCGCCAACTCGAAGGCGAGTCAGAAGGGGCGGACTTGGTACCGATCGCCGAAATGCTCGCGGTGGGTGGAACAGAACGGATTCTTCAAGCGATTGGTCGGATCGACGATTTGGTGAAGAGCAAGAAATACGAAGTAGCCATGGAAGAAGCCATGCTGGCGCTCGACCATATTCCCGGCTATCTCGGGCTGCACTTACGGATGGCGGAGATCATGATCCGTCAGGGCAACACAACCGGAGGCATGACCAAACTGCGAATCATCGCCAAGACACACCACGTCCGCGGTGAAATCTCCGCCGCATCCAACGTCTACGCCCGCATTATCCGTCATTCCCCAATCGACATCGCCGCGAGGAAGCAGCTTATCGATCTCCTGGCGCAACAAGACAGGACCGAAGAGGCGCTTAAACAATATCTCGACCTGGCCGAGCTTTACCGACAGATGGCGGAAATTGACTCCGCGCGTTCAACACTGGATGATGCTTATAAACTCAGCCAACGCGGCCCTGCTAGCCGTGAGTGGAAAATTAAGACCCTGGACATGATGGGGGATATCGATCTCTCGAGATTGGATCTGCGTCAGGCGCTGCAAACCTTTGAAGAAATCTGCGAGATCGACCCACAGAACGAGAAAGCCCGAACTCATCTGATTGATCTGAACTTGCGGCTTGGGCAGGAGGAACAAGCAGCAGTTGCCCTGGACATCCAGTTGGACTATCTCGTGCAGTCGGATCATGCAATGGAAGCTCTCACCCTTTTAGAAGATCTTGCTCGAGAATATCCCGGGAAACAGGCGCTGCATTCCCGTCTTGCAGAGGCATACCGTGCAGCCGGGAGAACCGCCGACGCGATCGCCCAATACGACGCGCTGGGTGAGATCCAATTGGACGCGGGTCAGACCGAGGACGCTATTACAACAATACAGACAATCGTCGATCTGGATCCCCCAAACATTGAGGGCTATCATGATCTATTGCGCAATCTTAAAGACAGCGCTTAAGTCCTAGCCGCTCAGTAAAGAGTATCGTCGTGACAAATTTTATCTCGGAATTGACTTTCTTCTTCCAACGGTTCGATCTACTGAGTGCAGTAGACGTTCTTCTCGTGACCATGGCAGTTTTCTTCCTGCTGCGCCTGGTCCGGGGGACACAGGCCGTCGCCCTTCTGCGCGGGATGATCGTATTGGTCATCACCATCGCTGTACTCACCAGCCTGCTTAACCTCCCGGCGTTCACATGGTTATTAGAGGCTTCTTTACCCGCTCTACTAATAGCAATTCCGGTGATCTTCGCCCCGGAAATCCGGCGTGCTTTGGAGCGCCTCGGTCGTACAAACAATATGTTCTTCCTGAGCGCAACTCCAGATCACATTGAAGCGCTCATCGAGACCGTGTGCATCACCGCCCAGCGCTTATCGGACCGGCGCTATGGCGCTTTAATCGTCATCGAACGGGAAGTCCCTCTTGCCGATTACAAAGAAACCGGTGTGGCGTTGGATGCAGAGCTTACGCCGCAACTACTGCTCCAAATTTTTCATATCAACACTCCGCTCCACGATGGCGCCGCGATCATCGAAAAAGACAGAATTGCAGCCGCCGGGTGCGTTATGCCGCTCTCTTCCAGCGGCACACTTTCCCGTTCAACCGATCGGTCGATGGGCCTGCGGCATCGTGCCGCTCTGGGGATCAGTGAGGTAAGTGACGCCGTGTCTGTTGTCGTCTCGGAGGAGACGGGCGGCATCTCGGTCACACATAATGGCCGGATGATCCGCCGGCTAGATCAAGCACGTTTGAAAAACATCCTGACCGCATTCTTCCGGCCTAGAACGACCGGGAGATTTCCTGGGTGGCTCGAGCGCTTCCTTGCCCGCACCCAGGGTGAACGAGAGTCTAAGCAATGATCAGCTGGCTTCGACAGAATCTTGGAACACTGCTCATGTCCTTCATCCTGGCGCTTACTGCATGGGTTGCCGCAGTAGGCCAGCAAGATCCCGTCGTCGAGCAGATATTTCCCGAGCAAATTGCCATTGACTACCGCAATCTGAAGGCTGGATTAACCATTGTGGGAGACTTCCCGGAGTTTGCAGATGTGACCTTGCGTGCGCCCACCTCCGTTTGGCGCAATCTTACCATCTCCGATCTGGAGGTGTATGCCGACCTGAGCCAGCTTGAGGAGGGAAACACGCCTGTACACCTGCAATTCCACACCAGCCGCCGCGCGATCCAACATACTTCGATTGACCCCTCAACCGTAACTCTGAACATCGAGCCGCTCGCCATAAAGACAGTCAACATCGAAGTGAGCACCGTGGGAGACCCAGCTCCTGATTACCGTGCAGAGAAGCCGGTTACCGATCTGACCGAGACTACTATCTTCGGGCCGGCCAGTCGAGTAGACCAGGTTGTCATCGGGCAAGTTGTCGTCGATCTTACAGATCGCCAGAGCTCAATCGATCAGGTTTACACAATAAATTTCATCGATAGCGAAGGCAACGTTGTCACTGATGTGAATTCCGCTGACGAACAAGTTCACGTTAGTATTGAGATCACCAAGATCGAGAACATTCGCCGGTTGTTGGTCATTCCAGTCCTTGAAGGACAGGACATACTAGAGGAACAGGGGTTTTACCGGGTTGCTCGGATCTCCGTATCCCCTCAAGAAGTTGCGGTTTTTTCAGACGACCCGGAGGCTTTGGAAGCTCTTCCGGGCTTCCTGGAGACTCTGCCTGTGAATGTGGCTGAGCGGACCGATGACTTCGATGAACGTGTTCCCCTCGATCTTCCACCGGGGTTCATCCTGATTGGAGAACAGATTGCTCTAGTTCAGGTTGAGATCGAACCGATCGAAACGTCTATCACGATCTCCCTCCCTGTGGAAATTGAGGGGGTGGGCCTGGGTCTCTACAGCTATCCTTCTCCCGAGAGGGTGAACCTTATTCTTTCCGGCCCTGCGGAATTGCTCGACACACTTAAGCCGGAAGACGTAAGAGCCGTTGTAGACGTCCAGGGCCTTACCATAGGCACGTATCAATTGGAGCCTCAGGTGATCGTACTCCCCGAGGGTCTCACCTGGGAGCCGCCGAACCCATCCGTCATCGAAGTGGTCATCACCGCCACCCCCCGTCCGACGGCCACACCAAGCTCATAATTCATTATGCCCCGCCCTATTGTTGCATTGGTTGGACGCCCAAACGTTGGCAAATCTACACTCTTCAACCGTCTTGCCGGCGAACGTCTTGCTGTCGTCGACGATAAACCCGGCACCACTCGCGACCGTCTTGTGGCTGAAGCGGAATGGAACGGGATCATATTCGACATCGTCGACACTGGCGGGATCGATCCAACCAACATGAGCCGGTTAGAGCCGCTCTCCATCGATTCGGCGGATTACATCTCCAGCATCCGCGACCAAGCGGAGATTGCTGCGCGCGAAGCCGATGCAGTGCTTTTCTTGGTGGACGTAGAGAGTGGGGTCACACCCGCGGACGAGGAGATTGTTGAGATCCTGCGAAAACAGCAGCGCATGGTTGCGGGCAAGTTACACCCCCCCGTTCTGCTTGTTGTCAATCGCTGCGACAACGCAGAGCGCCGTGCCGGAACCACCGAATTCTACGCATTGGGTATGGGAGATCCGATCCCCATCTCCGCTCTACATGGAACCAGCACAGGAGACCTGCTTGACCAATTAATCGAAACCATCAAACCAAAAGCTGCTCTCGAAGAGCCTGACGACGAATCTTTAAAAATCGCAATAGTGGGCAGACCCAATGTCGGTAAATCGAGTTTACTGAATCGACTCCTCGGTGAGGAACGCGTCATCGTCTCACCCATACCCGGCACAACCCGAGATGCGGTTGATACACAACTCGTTCACCAAGGCTTGCCAATTACTCTCATCGATACCGCGGGGATCCGGCGCAGGGGGCGGATCGAGCCCGGTGTTGAAAAATATTCTGTTTTGCGTGCGCTCAAGGCAATTGAACGAGCCGAAGTGGTTCTGCTGCTGATTGACGCTGTTGAAGGTGGCACCGCCCAGGATGCCCACATAGCCGGGATGGTCATCGATAAGATGAAAAGCGTCGTCGTACTTGTAAACAAATGGGATCTCGTAATAAAAGACTCTCACACCATAAACGCATATACGGAGCAGGTCCGTCAAACACTCAACTTCTTGGACTTTGTACCCGTACTCTTCATTTCAGCCAAGACGGGTCAGCGCGTTAGCCAGGTGCTGCCGGCAGCACTGCGAGTGCAGGAAGAACGCCTTATTCGGATACCGACCGGAGAGCTAAATCGCTTACTCCAAAAAGCGCTCAACACACATGCCCCTCCCACACGCAAGGGTAAGCGACTGAACATTCTCTTTGTCTCTCAGGTAAGGACCAACCCTCCTACCTTCCTCTTCCATGTCAACAATCCGGATTTAGTACATTTCTCGTACGTCCGCTACCTTGAAAATCAGATTCGCAACGAATATGGTTTCCTTGGTACACCAATACGGCTCTCGTTCCGCAAGCGTAACAGATAAAGATCCCGCCAATTTTCGTTGGTGTCTTTCCACTTTCGTGGCCGGAGGCCATGATATAATCTATCGCCATGCAGGACTTACCGACGCATGAAACCGCGCCCCCTGAGTGGGGCGCCGCCGTCTCACCATCGCTCCGAACGCGGATCTTACGGTTTTTTGGAGAACTCATCCAGACTGTGGCGATTGCCGGAGTGCTCTTCCTCGCCGTCAATCTCCTTACGGCACGAATTCGTGTAGAAGGTATCAGTATGGAGCCGAGTTTGCACGAAGGGCAATTCGTCGTCGTAAACCGTCTCGCCTATCGGTGGAACGACGCGGAAAGGGGAGATATCATCGTCTTTCGCTTCCCGCTCAATCCCTCACGACGATTTATAAAACGCGTGATCGGCCTTCCCGGAAATACAGTCACAATCCGCGGGGGGGATGTGTACATCGACGGGCAAATTCTTGATGAACCTTATCTCGCAGCCACCCCCCGCTATGACGGCGAGTGGGTCATCGGCCCAGACGAACTCTTCGTCCTCGGCGATAACCGCAATAACTCCTCTGACTCTCAGAATTGGGGACCTCTACCGATCGAGGAAATCATCGGCAAGGCTGTCCTTGTCTACTGGCCTCCCTCAGAGGCGGGATTAATCCCGCATTATGATCTCGCCGTCGCCGCGGAAGAGTGACCAAAGTAACGAATCATCTATCCCTCCTTATGCTACAATCGAAGAAGCCTGACTGCGAAGCCTTTGTTTGTGCACGAACTGCGAAGGTCGACGTTCCTTATCACCCGGATTGTCTTTTTAGACCCGTTTGATGAATAATTACGGTTACTGGCGGTAGGATAATAGCCGGGCATCAACTTAATCTTGGTAGGATACACATCTACGTATCACCACCGAGCGCAGTCCTTGCAGAGTCCTCACAGAAAGAAATGTTATGAGCGAGAATCCGTCTTCTGAGATATCTCCACAAATTATTGTGATCGCTGACGTTGAGTCGAACGCGCAGGCGATCGTTGAACGCATCCTTAAACCATCCGGCTTTCACGCTTGGGTACAAAGTGAGCAAGCGCCTGATTCAGACGTTTTGGTCGTGGATGTAACCCAGCTGCGCGGGGATCCGCTCGCAAGCCTTAGGAATTTCCGCTCCAATGGGGATGATTCGCCCGCCATCCTACTCGCAGCACACTTTCCTCTATCTCGTTTGAGAGAGCTTTTTCGACTCGGTGTAAACGATTTTCTGTTGAAACCGTACCGTCCTTCTGAATTGTGTCAGGCGATAACCGATGTGAGCGAAACCCGATCCGCCCAAGCGGATTCTGAGATCCTCACTTCACGTATGGATGGATTACGGGAGCAGCTTCGAAGGCGAACCGATGAAATTCGGATGCTCAGCGAGATCGGTCGGGCCGTCGTCAGCTTGGACGACCTGAACGAGATCCTCCGCAGCGTTGTTGAGGCAGCCGCCTTTGTTACCGATGCGGAAGAGGCTTCAATTTACCTGGCGGAACCCGAGAGTAAAGAACTCGTGCTGCGCGCGAGCAAACAGGCAGGTGACAAGCATGCCACCTTACAGAAGCTGCGGGTAAGCGATACGATCGTTGGAGAAGTGTTCCATAGCGGCCAGCCAATCCTGCGCCAGCCTTCAATGGAAGCCGGACCGGTCAAGGTCCAGACTGGTTTCCTCGTACAGTCTATCGTCAATGTTCCCCTGCGGATGCGAAACAATGTCGTCGGTGTTCTTGGAGTTTACAACCGTCTCGCTCCCCGGACCTTCAATGAGCATCACCTAACGCTGATGATGGCTCTAGCTGATTGGGCTGGTGTTGCACTCGAACAAGCCACATTAAAACGCAGTGTTAAAACCAAGCCTCTCACCCCGCAGCCAGTCTCCTCGGCAGCAACCCCGGAATTTTCTCTTGGGGTAAGCCAGGCACTGGAGACATTAGAGGGTATTTTGAAATCTGACCCCGGGAATGAGGAGAGCATCCACCAAGCACTTGACCAATTGATGGAACAACTGCGCGGTTTGGACGCTATGCCTGTTGTCAACCTCGACGCCGAACAATCTGGTGAGATGGTGGATATTTTCGGTCTGGTGAACGAGACTGTGGATTCAATGAAGAATGCGGCAGAGGCGAAGGGTCTCGAACTCATCTCTGAGAGAGGGAAAAACATCCCTCTCTTCCGTGGCGACCCCGAGAAAGTGCAGCAGATCTTGGAGGCTGTAGTTGCGGCAGCGGTCCGTCGGACGGTCCGCGGCAGAGTCGTTCTGGAAACCCATTACTTCGAAATCCTCCGCTCGCAGAGTGAAGAGTTTCCATTGACAGTAAATGTCGAAATGCATGACGGAGCCTGGGCTGCTATTCGTGTCTCAGACTCCAGCCCAGGACTTTCCCCTGACACCGTACAGGCGATCACATCCCCAGAGTTAGATCCAGTCTCTGGCCAAATGGGACCGGGCCTATCTATGGGCGAAATCCGCATGATCGTGGAGAGCATGAAAGGTGTGATGTGGTATGAGCATACCCCTGCAAGCACATCCATCACCTTTGCCCTACCCATTCTCTAAAGGAAACGAAACCTATGGCAAACAGGTCAATTTCAATCGAGATCTATACAGCCAGTCACCGCGTGCTTGGCCGGATACATCCATCGGCCAGCGGGCTATTCAGTTACCTCAACATGCCCACATCCTCCTATATCGAGATTGAAGGAGCCCACTTGATGCGGCTTCATCAGCCCGGAAAACTGGTCGCTCGTTATCCAACCTTATGGCTCGTGAAGAGCGAAATCGTTGTAATTCTTTTAAGCGGACGCAATGAAATGGGCCCCACCGGTTTCACCGGAGGGGGATATACAACCAATGTCCCTCACTGGGTTCGCGTGATCATGGGCGGGTATGAATTAACAGGAATCATCGAGACCCCAGGTAAATTTAATTTCGGATCGCTGATGTTCGAGAGTGAGCGCTTCTTTATGCCGTTGTACAGCGCTTCGCTCACTGCGATCCTCTTTCCCAACGTACAGGCGGAGAGTGCAGCGATGGTATTCAATCGGCGAATGGTCGATGCCGTGGCGATGCTCCCGAAAGATGAGATCCCGAAAATACCAGGTTAGATCCAGGTCCCTGACACTCGTGTGATCGAACCTTCACTCCACAGATCAAGGACTGTGAAAACCATCCGGTCCTGGCTATGAATTTTCGCGGTAGATCTCACAAGCACCAGTGGACAGAACGTAAGCAGAACAGGGGGATGAAGGGGGTTTAATGAAATTGTTTATGCTGGGCATGATGTGGTTGCTCGGCATTACCGCTGGTCGGAATTTACCGCTGACCGGCTGGCAGTGGCTGACGCTCGCCGCCGGTGCCACTCTTTTCGCTCTCCTCTTCCGAAGAAACCAACTTCATCGCTGGCTTTTCCTGCTGCTTATTCCCCTATGCCTCGGGGCTGCACGGTATCTCCCCTCCGAGATTACGAAGCAGCCAGGACACATTGCTTTCTATAACGACCTGGACGTTAAGACAACTATTACGGGTGTCGTCGTAGCAGATCCGGATATTCGCGATCGGTACACCGCGCTTGTCCTCTCCGTAGAGCGAGTCCGGATCCCGCAGATGGGAATAACGAATACGGTGGAAGGGCGCATTCTCGTGCGCGCTTCCCGTTTGACCGACTGGCGTTATGGCGATTGGGTTCATGCGGAAGGGTTGCTCGAAACACCACCGGAAATGGATGATTTCTCATATCGGGAATATCTGGGTAATCAGGGTATCCACACTCTTATGCCGACTGCTTATGTAAGAAAGATCGGCTCCGACCGGGCAAATCCCATCCTCTCCATGATTTTCGACCTGCGAACGCATGTACACAAAGCCATTCTGCGTCTCTTTCCTGAACCCGAGGCTTCTTTACTGTCAGGCATATTGCTAGGCAAGGAAAGCGGAATACCCCCTGATTTGCTTGAAGCCTATAACCGCACCGGGACCACCCACATCATCGCCATTTCCGGTTTCAATATCACCCTCCTGGCAGGTCTATTCATATCCGTATTTGGGAGATGGTTTGGAGCCAGGCGGGGAAGTTGGGCAGCAGCCGCCGCTATTTTCTTATACACACTTCTCGTCGGGGCTGATCCCGCCGTTCAACGGGCTGCCGTAATGGGCGGGCTGGCCTTAACCGCTCGCCACCTCGGCCGCCAGACTCACGGTTTGGCTTCATTGTCGGCAGCGGCAATCATCATGACCCTGATCAATCCACGAACGTTATGGGATGTGGGTTTCCAACTCTCGTTCTTCGCAACCCTCGGATTAATCCTCTACGCCGATCCGCTGCGCGAAGGTGCCATACGCTTTTTTAACCGCTGGCTGACCCCAAAACGATCGGAGAAGATTGCCAACCCCATCTCCGAATTCTTCCTATTCACACTCGCCGCGCAGATCACTACACTGCCGCTGACCGCCATCCATTTCCGACGATTATCACTCGTCTCCGTTCTCGCAAATCCCGTGATCCTTCCGCTCCAACCATTGCTCATGATCCTGGGAGGGCTTGCCTCCCTACTGGGTGCTCTATGGATTCCTCTCGGGCAGCCTATCGCCTGGGTAGCGTGGCTTTTCCCGGCTTTTACAAACCAGGCGGTGAGGTTCTTCGCCGAGTGGCCGGCAGCAAGCCTCTCCCTTGGTTCGTTCGGTTACCCTTTAGTCATCGCCTACTACTTCCTACTCCTGGGCGGAACATGGGTTCTCTCTCTCCCGCCTGACCGTCGCCCTGGCCGAGCGACCCTCATCCGCTTGCAAGCGGATACAGATCTGCGTCTTCGTTTGAGTCTCGCAGCTCTTGCAGTAATAAGCGGGTTGACCTGGCATAAGCTCGCCTACCAACCCGACGGAGATCTCCACATAACGATTCTTGATGTGGGGGAGGGTGATGCGGTTCTTCTTCGCAGTCCGAATGGCGGCTCCATATTGATCAATGGCGGGTCCAGCCCGATTCGACTAACGGATTTACTCAGCCGTTACACCTCGATCTTCGAGAGAGAACTGGATTGGCTAATCATCGGAGGTACATCCTATGATCAAATCGGCGGGCTTACGAGGCTCTCAGACCACTTCGTGATTCGACACAGTCTAATCCCCCGATCTAGCGGTAAGGGGTCTTTTCAGCGTGTCCTGGAAGATTTAGACGAAAGTTCGACCCCGAAAACAATCTATGAGCCGGGTCATCGTCTCGCCCTTGGCGATGGAGCTTTCCTGGAATTCTTGTCCGTATCCGACAGCGGAGCTTTGATAATGGTTCAGTGGGATTCAGCCCGGATCTTGCTTGCCCCTGGCGCAGACCCGGACCTCATCCTCGAGTCACTGGATGACCCGCGTTTGCGATCTGTCTCCGCGGTTCTCCTACCGGCTGGTGGATACGCCGCGGTCAACCCCGACGAATGGCTAAAGCATCTCAACCCCGGGGTCATTCTGCTCTCGCTGCGCACGGGGGAAATGCCAGCGGAACTTCCTAAGAACATTTCCAGTCCTCTTTTAAACAGATCGATCCTGCGGACAGATATCAACGGGACGATAGATCTTACGACTGACGGGAGCAAACTTTGGATAGAAGTCGAGCGCGTCATCGACTGAACATCTCCTCGCCCACAACCCGCTGGTCCTTCATACAAATAATTGGCCGACACAAGTATGATTTGAATCCAATCATGATCTCGCAAACTCTACGAGCTGATCATAATCATTCTTGTCTGCCGCGTAGAGCGCTAGCATATACCGTTTTCGCGCATCACTTCCTTTTGAGAGATCCTTCCCACCCCAAGAGAATCTAGGAGTCTGAAGGACATTCTCAAGAAAAAGGTCTGCCATTAAACGAGCGTGCCGCCCATTCCCGTTTGGGAACGGATGGATTGACACAAGGCGGTGATGAAACTGTATTGCCAGTATGTCAGGTGAAGCCATATGATGTTCTACCCTCCATATCACGTCGTCGCACAGAGTCTTTACATCCACTGGAACTCTCCACCAGGGAACGCCAATATTTTTATTAGTAAGCCGGAATTCCCCTGCCCATCTCCAGACATTTTTAAACATACGATGATGCAATTTCCTAATAAATGTCCCGTTTAGGATGTCTATAGGTTTTGTTTTATCTAGCCACGCTAAAGCCTCAGCAATATTGTCCTGTTCCCACCGATCCAGTTCACCGCGAGTAGTGATGTGGGTTAATATCAACCCCTTTGACTCGTCCGGGTCAATCGGAGTTGCTCCCTCAGGGTATTCAAGCAAATTCATATTCAGCTATCATCCCAAAGGGTTGAAGGTAGAGTTTCGATCATCTCTTCGACCATATCGTACAAGGCATCTAATTCATCATCTTCCTTTAGCGCCTGACCCTCAAGCAACATTGATTGAGATGCGCGTTTGAAACGCGCATTAGCGACTTGCGTCGCACGATCATGCACAGTGTGTTCGAGACTTATCTGAGGAACAAATGCGTATACAAATACACAGTCCAAACAATCTGCTACTTTACGCATGCTTTTTAATGTAATTGAACCTGTTAATTCATCTCTTTCGATCTCAGATACACGCTGTTGAGTTACATGTAAGCGATCAGCCAATTGCTTACCACTCATACCCAGGGAATCACGAATAGCGCGGATCCATCCTTTTTGTGGTATTGAGATACCAAGGATGGAACGAAACCCGAGCAATGTTTTATCCAGTTGTTTTCGTACAAGTTTTGTTCTGTTTTTCATAATTTTCCTCTTTCTGGAGGGAGAATATTTTGAATTAAAATTCAAAACCAGTGTAATTGACAAGATATATCTTGTCAATATCCAGTTTTTTACAAGTTCTTTCTTGTCTAATTATCAGTTCCTTACAAGGTATATCTTGTCAGAACGCTTGTATTACTTTATCTAAATAAATGATAAATCAAAAATATCAATGATGATGGACCTTACGACTGACGGGAGCAAACTTTGGATAGAAGTTGAGCGGGTCGTCGACTGAACATCTCCTCGCCCATACCCGGGATGTCCTTCTCCGAAATACTCTGGAATAATTATGATTGACCTCAAGATAGCAATCCGCTATTCTTATTGAGATCTAACTCCGAGTCACAATACTCAATATAAGGATTCTATTAATGGAAAACTTCCAGGTCCCACCGCG
>DAOUTT010000168.1 GCA_030668545.1 Anaerolineales bacterium
AGACCTCAACCATCTGGCGCAATTCCATTGCGAATACATCGGGCGTCCAGACCTGATTTGTCCCCAAGGAGATGATGGCAAAACTCGGGCGGTGCCGGCGCAGTTCGCATTCCAGCGGTGATTCTTCAACTTCGCATATGTCATTGGTTGCCAGGAGTGGATCGAGGATGAGCGTCGTACTAAAGCCGGCATGTGCGGCAACGCCGACGTGCTCGAATGAACCTGTGAAGTATTTGATGACCGGCGCAAGGTATTCATGAGGTTCCAAATCATATTGGGATGGATCGAGGTCAAACATCGTTAAAAACCAGGATGTAGCAACTTCACCATCTCCGATCTTGGAGAAAGCCTGCGGGTTATTGCCCAACGCCAACCCTTTCTGGAAAATGTCGACAGCTTGAGGGCTCATCGTCGGTAAAACCGGGAGCGACTTCCACCCGCCTGGAGCGAGCTCGGGGCTGCCCGTAGCTATCGCCCTCGGGGTCGCGGTATGCAGAACCTGAGTAGGGATGGCAGCTGGCGTTGATTCCACCCTGGTTGGCGAGATCGTTACAGGTGAGGGTTGCGGTTGAGTTTCCTCAATCTCAGGGGAGACAGTGGATGACAAGCTGGGAGCTGCAGAGCAATGCGAGCACGAGAGAATGAGGAATAAGCATAGAACGATAGGATGGGATGGGGTCAACTTGTGTTCCATAATAAAACCGGCCAAGAATTAGGATACCTTAAACCATCCTTTGTGCCTGACGGGCTTTCGGTCCAATTGCAGGACAAATTTTGAGCTTAGAAATTACAGCGTCAAGTTATGCGGGCTCTAGCTGCTCTTTACTGAGTTCCGCTCCACGGATAAGTGCTTCGATATTCGCCTCGAGCAAGTTCCGGCGATGAGCGGGGATGTGTCCCTTCAGGCCTTCGCCGACTTGCTCTATTGAGAGCACATCCAGCCTTTCAAGCAGGGCACCGAGAAGGACGAGGTTGGCCAATCGTTGGTTTCCAAGCTCTTCGGCGATCTCATTGGCAGGGATGAGCACAACCTGAATATCATCTCGCTTCGGGTTGCGATCCACGAGTGAGGAATTCACAACGAGCACCCCACCCTGCCTCACGAGCGATTCGTATTTATCCAAAGACGGGATGTTCATTACGATTACAGCCGCGGGATTCTTTACGATCGGCGCGCCGATCTCGTCGTCGCTGATGATGACAACACAATGAGCCGTACCGCCTCGCATCTCTGGCCCATAGGATGGGAACCAGGTCACATGCATGCCGTTATCTAATCCCGTGTAGGCCAGTAATTGTCCGGCGAAGAGCGCTCCCTGGCCACCGAAGCCAGAAATGATGATCTCTGTCTGCATATTGTCGCTATCCCTTCTTACTTTTTGCAATGGCTGGATGGACTTTGAAATCACCAAGTGGGAAATATGGAATCATATTCTCTTCGATCCACTCTAGTGAGTCTTCCGCAGTCATCTTCCAGTTCGTCGGGCAATTCGACAGCAGTTCGACCATCGAGAAGCCAAGTCCCTGGCGCTGCACTTCAAAAGCCTGCCTGATGGCCTTCTTGGCTTTACGGATGTTCGCCGGATCATGCAAGCTCCGGCGAACGATATATGCGGAACCATCCAACTGCGATAAGATTTCACACATCTTCAAAGGGAAACCGTGTGATTCGATATCGCGGCCAAGCGGCGAGGACGTCGTCTTCTGCCCGGGAAGCGTTGTCGGCGCCATCTGCCCACCAGTCATCCCATAAATCGCATTGTTGATGAAGATCACGGTAATCATTTCGCCGCGCCCTGCAGCGTGCAGGATCTCGGCGGCGCCGATAGACGCTAGGTCTCCATCACCCTGGTAGGTAAAAACGTTCATATCTGGATTCACACGCTTGAAGCCGGTCGCCATAGCCGGAGCACGCCCATGGGCTGCCTCAGCAAAATCCATATTGAAGTAATTGTAAGCAAAGACGGAACAGCCAACCGGAGCGACGCCAACCGTATTCTCACGCATCCCCATCTCATCGATCGTTTCGGCGATTAGACGATGGGCTACGCCGTGTGTGCACCCAGGGCAATAGTGTGTTGGGACGTCAGTCAAACTTTCCGGCTTGCTGAAAATTAGAGCTTCCACCATTTTCTTATCGGTCATTAATAAGCCTCCAAACCAGGCTAGGCATTCGCCTTCTGGTTGAGTTCCTGGATCTGCTCGAAAACCTCATCCGGGAGGGGAACCATCCCCCCCATTCGGCCGTAGAAATCGACCGGAACTTTCCCATTAACCGCAAGACGGACATCGTCGAGCATTTGTCCGCCGCTCATCTCAACAACCAGAATCCGTTTTACCTGATCTGCGACCTTCCCGATTTCGTCGTATGGGAATGGGTAAAGCGAGATCGGGCGCAGCAAGCCAACCTTGATACCCTCGTCACGCGCTTGCTTCACAGAAGACTGGGCAATACGCCCCGCGGTCCCATAGGCAACGATAGCAATTTCCGCATCTTCCAGAAGCAAAGAACTAAACCGCACTTCATTCGCCTCAATCTTCTTCTGTTTTTCAACAAGATGGAGATTGAAAACTTCCTCTTCGGCTGGATCGATGTAAATCGAGGTGATCACGCGCGGATCGCGCCCCTTGGCACCCGTCAACGACCACTCAGCTCGATCCTCGCGTTTGCGCACCTCCTGCATCGGAGGCAGCTCAGCGGGTTCCATCATCTGGCCAATGCTGCCGTCCGCCAAAATAACGACGATCGCTCGATATTTCTCGGCGATGTCGAAGGCTTCATACGTCAGGTCGATGATTTCCTGTATCGTCGCCGGCGCCAGGGTGATGATGCGATAATCGCCATGGCCGCCCCCCTTGACGATCTGGTTGTAATCCCCTTGCGAGGGGGCGATATTCCCCAGCCCAGGACCGCCCCTCATGATGTCCACTAGTACGACCGGCACTTCAGAACCGGCGATATAGGACAAACCTTCCATCATCAGGCTCACGCCGGGGCTGGACGAGGAAGACATGACCCTCACACCAGCGCAAGCGGCGCCATAGACCATATTTATCGCCGCGACTTCGCTTTCGGCCTGGAGGAAAACGCGCCCAAGCTCCGGCATTCGCTTTGCCATGTGCTCGAGCGCCTCAGTCTGTGGTGTTATCGGATAACCGTAGTAAGCCTCGCAACCAGCGCGTACTGCCGCTTCGGCGAAAGCAACGTTGCCTTTAAGCAATTCCTTTGCCACGTTTTCGTCCCTCCTCAAGGCGCAGTTGATTTAATTTTATCCGCCGGAACCCAGCGAAAGACAGTTATCGCCGCGTCTGGGCAGATGATCGAGCAAATCGCACAACCTGTACATTCTTCGTCAGGGTCAACCAGTTCCGCCGGATGATAACCCTGCGGAGTAAAACGGTCAGCAGCCATCTTGATCACACCTGGCGGGCAAACCGATATGCACAACTCGCACCCCTTACAGAGGTCCTCGTTGACGACGATGCGTCCTTTTGCCATTCCTTTCCTCCGAGAATAATCCGCTCATAACTTACATCCAGAGGGAACCTGTCTCCAGTGTTGACCGTCACCGTCAGGCAGAACAAATATCCCATTCTGGAGTATTACTGTCCAGTTCGAATAACCGATGCCAGGAGACGATTTTCAGTGTCCCGAAAACATCACACTCTGATCTGCTTTATTAACCTTAAGCGTACCTTCGTAGTGTTAATTAATTTCTAGCCTTGGCGAAGTTCCTGGCGCAACTATAAACTCCGAATCGGTCCCTTGGATTATTCTATAGGCGGATTAAAGTAGTTATAAGCCGCGCGCGAGAGATTGGCAATGAGCTTAGACGTAGGTTCCCAAACCATCTCGGTTTCATTCCATAGGAATATCGTGAGCACGTAATCACCCCCGGGGCTGAACACGATGCCGGCGTCACCGATCATATCCAGAGGTGAGCTTCGCCAACCATGTTTATGGGCAACGCGTGTCCCTTCCGGCAACCCTGCTTTGATTAGTGTTCCCAGGATGTTTTCAGAGAGTAGATCCAACATCCGGCGGCACTCCTGCGGAGTTATCTCCTCCGGAAATACCGCCTGGAGCGTACCGCCGCCTTCCGCGCAGGCATAGATGTCTCCAAGGAGCAAACTCATATCTGATGCTGTTGTCTGAGTGTAGGAATCCGGATTGGTGTCGATATCCACCCTTTGATTAGCAGGTGTTCTATAGATCTGTAATTGCGGAGCACCAAGGAAGTAATAGCCGGCGATGAATGTGTTTTCGATGCCCAATTCTTGCATCGTTTCAGTGACGAGTATCGGACCCGCGGCACCATATGCATCATATGTCTCGATATGCTGCATGATCCAGTCGGAGGGGTCGTTCCCTGATTCGGTAATCATCTCGACAAGCCAACGTTCGACTTCCGGATCTAACGGTTCATCCTCATAGCGGTACAAAGCCGTCAAGATGCTGATCTTGATGATCGACGCTGCCGAGAAAGCGATATCGGGCTCAACCTCGAGATCCTCTCCACCGAGAGTCGCGAGGTGGAAATTCTCACCAGTGCTCAGATCGGTCAGATAGATAACGACCAATCCATCAAAATCGCTAACCTCGATATTTTGTTTGAGGAGTATTTCAAGCGTATCCAGTGTGGGTCGAGGAACTACATTGCCCACAACAGGTAGATTTACACTGCGGCTGATAGGCGAGTGCAAAACTGCAGTGATGAGTTCCTCCGAGCGTGTTTGATCCAACAAACGACCTGGCGTTCCCGATGTAAAAAATGGAGTTCCAGGTCTGGGTTCAGCGGGAATAGGAGGTTCATCATATCGCGCGGCGATGTCGATAAGATACTCTTCCAGTTGAGTAACAGAGTATTCTGCCTTTAATGGAACGTTTTGCGGCTCACCGGCGCGATTCCACAGGAAATCCCAGAAGCCAGCCCAGAAAGGTGTCCCTGTTCGTTCAAGCTCAGCTGCAGCCAACATGACATCCGTATCAGGGCGGAAACCAACATTCCCAGGATTGAGCAGGATCAGGTTTTCATCATAAAATAGTTCGATTGGGGAGCTATATACTTGCAGGATACGTTCGTGCGCTTCCGCTTGATCAAGCCCACCGACATTTATTCCCGCTATCGTTAATTCCAGGGGTAAATGAGATCTATGCCGGCTATAGGCGACAAGTTGGTAGAAAAAAAGCGAGACAGATGTTAAAAGCAACGCAATTGAAACCCAGCGCTGCAAATTGAATCCGTTTCGCCTCATCAAACCTCCAAGCGCAGGAGTATATCATACACAGCAGGGCTGTATCATAAGAGCTCGATGAGATCGTCTAAAACTACAGCTAATATATTGACTATACGAATAGACGCAAAATCCCAGGGAGCAC
>DAOUTT010000022.1 GCA_030668545.1 Anaerolineales bacterium
ATGACCATCGATCAACGGCGGCCTGCGACTTTCCGGCCCATCAGAGGCTATGAAGCTTTAAAGGGAGCGATCGAGCGCGCTGTCGAGGCAGGGGAGCGAGTTCACTTGTCACTCGGAACAGGGTCGGTCATCGGGACTGATTGCGCGCCTGCGCTGGCTGGGCTGGCGATTCTAACAAGCATTGCCGAGAAGACGACGATGAGTGACAAACCGGTTGTTGCCACAACCGGGGATGGGGCGATGGCAATCTTGGCGCAGGATACCTTGCGCAAGGTTTATTCCGACGCTAGAGCCTTGCCCCGCTATAGCCCCATCTCCGGGCGAATGCTAGGACCTACCCCCTTTTCTTATGTTGCCAATTTGCCGATACTGCTGGCCAGTGAAGACATCTCAGTTCACGTACTGGCGGGTTCCTTCGGTGCAGAAGGAGCATTGGCGGCCGATTTCGGTGAGAGGCAGGGGGCTTTTGTCTTAGCGGGGACGGATGATGCACAGTCACAAGCCTTGCTTTATGCGACCGCTGAGCATCCCTTGATTGGTGAGGAAATCTTTGCAGGGGGAGCGTACCTGAATGTGGGGCGGGTTCACAGGGCAAGTTTGAGAGTGCAGGATGCTGTGCGGATGCTCATTATTACGGGGATCGTTATCGGCGCCGTTCTTAGCCTTCTGGGAGTGATCCGTTGAAGATCGGAACCTATTTATTATGGGCGGCTATGGCCGTCGGTACAGGGATCATCGTCCTGTTGGGTTACTTCGTTCAAATCGATCAAATTCCCGCGGATAGTCTCCTTGGAAGGATCTTCGAATTACGCCTATTGATCATGGGTTGGGCAGTCTTGCTGGCGGCACTCGCGTTAGGCATTGGTCTTTTTAATTTATTCTTGGTTCACTGGACGAAGGTCAGTGAGCAGGGACCTGGATGGAAGTACAGTGCGATATTAATCGTTGCCTTTGTGCTCACGCTCCTTCTGGGGTTGATCTTAGGGCCCGATAGTCGAGTGGTCCTATTCCTCTTCAATTCCATTCAGCTACCAGTTGAGGCAAGCTTGATGGCCTTGCTGGCAATCACATTAGCGCTTGCTGGTTTTCGCTTGGTGGCGCACAGAAGAGATCTCATAAGCCTTGTCTTCGTTGGAACCGCGCTGCTAGTGTTGATCGGTTCCGGCCCCGGCATATTATCTACGGAGGGTCTGTTCTTTAGTTTCTTCGCTGGCCTAAGAAATTGGCTGGTGCAGGTGGTTGCCGCCGGAGGCGCGCGCGGCATCCTCCTCGGAGTAGCCCTGGGGTCTATCGTGACAGGCCTCCGAGTTTTACTGGCCGTTGACCGGCCATACGGGGAATAAATGCATGGCTGAAATCCGCTGTCCCATGTGCAGCACCATGAATCAGGAAACTGCGGACGTCTGCAGCAATTGTGCAGCGCGCCTGACGCCGCTTGTCCCTGATATGCCGCCTTCAGGTCAACAGGCATCTGCTGGGGACGGGATTTCACCTCCGGACTCAGAAGCGCCCGGTGATGGGGATGATTGGCTGGCGAACATCCGCTCCGATGCAATAATGGGTTCGGGTACGGAAGAAGATCCTGCAGCGGAGACGGATATACCGGATGAGGCTGCGCCAGACTGGCTGGGAAGGTTGCGGGAAGCTGATTCGGGTGTCGAGGAAGGGCCGCCTTCCGAAGAAATTCCCGATTGGATGGATGATTTCTTAGCTGCTGGCGATGAAGAATCTGATGAGGAAGTTCCGGAGTGGCTTTCACGGGTTCGCGAGCGAAGGGAAGCTCAACCGGATGACCAGCCCGAGTCAGGCGAGGGTGAAGATTGGATCACACGTTTAAGGGAGGACACGCCCGGCGAGCAGCCAGCCGGTGTAGAAGGGCTCAAGCCTTCTCCAGATCCAGAGGAATCAACCGAGCAACCAGCGCCGCGAGCACTGGATATCAGCCCGCCACCAGCTGTGCCTGATCCGGCACCTCAAGACGAGATATTGCCGGAACAAGCTATATCCTCACATGAAGTCGGTGACAGCGCACCAACACCGGACAGTATTGATGAAGATCTCCAGCCCGTCTCGGGTGAACCCATCCCTCCTGAGGAGGAGATGGAATGGGTCCCCGCCCCAGATGAGGGTGAATTGTTGGAAGCGAAAGGGCTCCCGCATGTTCCCGCTTTGCTCGACGAAGAAACTGGGGAGATGCCCTTCAGTGAAATGAGTGATTTGAACCTGGATTCAATCGAACTCCCGGATTGGCTGGGAGAGTCGAAACCAGAGACTCCACCAGCGGCTGGAGAGGAAGAAGAGAAGCTTGACCTGGCACCAGCAACGCTCCCATCCTGGCTTGAAGCTATGCGGCCAGTTGACACTTTCCGCTCAGAGATAGCGATTGAATCAGATGAAGTGCAGCCGGTTGAATCGGCGGGACCGCTTGCTGGACTGCGCGGGGTATTAATGGCTGAGCCGGTAGTCGCAATGCCGCGAACAGCGAGCACTGCAGCGGCTCGATTAGAGGTCACCGAACGCCAATACGCGCAAGCCGAACTGCTACAGCGTCTTGTTGAAGAAGAAGAGAGGGAGATCCCGCCCGTAAAGGCAGCGAGACGCAGGCTGCCTCTCATGCGTTGGGTGATAGCTCTCATCCTGCTTCTCGCTGTGATCTTACCCTTCGCTTTCAACCAGCTTGGTTTTGAAGGTTACGCCCTCCCGAGTGTGGTATCCAGGGACCTCGCACCCTTGATCGATCTGATGGGCAGCATCCCTACGGATCGCCCAGCGCTGGTCGTATTCGATTACACGCCCGGTTATAGCGGTGAACTCGATACCGTCGCTGGCGCTTTGGTTGAGCATGCTGTTATGCGTTCACTCCCAATCGTAACCATTTCAACCCGCCCAACGGGACCACCCCTGGCAGAGGGGTTGCTAAACAAAATCGGCGCCGGTTACGGTGCTGTCAATGGAGAGAGCTACTTGCACCTGGGTTATCTCTCCGGTGGACCGACTGCGGTTCAATTATTTGCGATTGCCCCGCGCAGCGTAGTTTTATCCGGGTATCACCTTCCCGAATCGCTTTCTGAAGGCTCGGTTTGGGAATCGCCTTTGCTCCAGGGAGTGCACAGGCTATCGGATTTCAATCTGGTTATCGTCATAACGGCAGGAACAGATACAGCACGTACATGGGTGGAACAAACCCACCCATGGATAGGAGATACTCCTCTAGTGATGGTGTTAAGCACTGGAGCGGAACCGCTGGTGCGCCCTTACTTTGAAGCCTCCGAGCCACAGGTGGATGGAATCCTTACCGGATTACCTGCAGCCGTATCGTATCGGCAGTACAGCGGGTTGCCGCTTGATACAGGTGTGCAATGGGATGCTTTTGGAATAGGGATGTTGGCCGTTGAATTAATCTTGATCGCTGGTGGAGCCTATGGAGTTGGTTTGTGGCTCATGCGTTTGCGTGAGCGTTGATGAGAGGCGATAAGTAAATGCCCGAGGTACCGCTCGATTTCATCGAAATGATCGTCGCTGCATTCATCACAGTGATGATCTTGAGCTACGTGATAGGCGACAATGTCCTCTTCAGAATTGCGACCTATTTATTCATTGGGATCGCTTCTGGCTTTGCTGGCGCTATCGCCTGGGAAAATATTGTAAAACCCACACTTGTTCAGCCGCTCATTGATGATGGGTTTACCAAACTGCTTTCGCCTGAGGGGGCACTCACGTTCCTGATTCCGTGGATGCTCGCGTTGTTTATGCTATTTAAGCTCTCTCCCCGGCTGTCGCGATTCGGGGGTTTCCCGGTTGCGCTTCTTGTTGGTGTAGGGGCTGCGGTCGTTGTCGGCGGAAGCATCACGGGGACATTGGTGCCGCAGAGCAGGGCCGCAGCGGGTATGCTATCACCGGCTACTGCCCTTCCAGCCGCAGGCGAGCCCCTGTCCATATGGTTGGAAGGGCTCATTAGTGCTTTGTTAACGATCGTGGCGACCATCAGCGTGTTGATATATTTCCGCTTCAGCGCCCAACGGGACTTGACAGGGGGGGCACGGAGATCAAAGATCGCCGAAGTATTTGCATATCTTGGTCAGATTTTTATCGCAGTAACATTTGGTGTGATGTATGCTGGCGCGTTGATGGCAACGATCGTCATCTTAGCGCAGCGATTTCAATTCCTTCACGATGTGGTCTCCCGAGTAGTGGGCGGGGCATGAGAAGCCGATGAGCTCGATACTAGATACCGATACCATATTGGCTGTCGATGTGGGCAGCGTGAGCACCCGAGCCAGCCTCTTCGATGTCGTCGATGGCCATTTTCGCTTGATCGCTTCTGGCCGTGCACCATCAACTGTAAAAGCGCCTTTATCCGATATTAGCGAGGGTGTGCGTATGGCTCTCGACCAGGTGAAGGCCGTTACGGGAAGGAAATTGCTGGACGAAACGGACTTGTTGATCATGCCCGTCACCAGCGGAGGATCGGGAGTAGACACCTTTGTGGCGACGGCTTCAGCGGGGCCGAAGGTTCGAACGGTACTTGTGGGGCTGATGCCTGGAGTCTCCACAGATAGCGCATTGCGGCTCGCCGAATCAACATATTTGGATCTTGTGGGTGTCATTGATCTGCTCGACACACGACGTGAATCGGAGAAAATTGATCTCATCCTATCTGCCCGCCCGGATTTGATCCTTGTTGTCGGCGGAACGGATGGCGGCGCGCAGGATTCCGTTCTGCAATTAATCGAACTCGTCGCTGTCGCTAGTGAGCTTTTCTCTCCGAATCAAAGACCGCGGATCGTATACGCGGGCAACCGCAATCTGGGTGCTGCGATCGCTGACCGCGTGGGAGAGCACCTCGATATTGCTCTTGCACCGAATGTAAGACCCAGTCTCCAGGTGGAGGACCTCGGGCATGCCCGGTTGGCGCTCGGTGAGGCGATTGCCGAAGCGCGTAATAAACGTGTGCACGGTTTTGACGAATTGGAGCAATGGTCCGGCGGCACCATGATGCTTACCGCCGACGCGTATGGACGGGTGATCCGTTATTTAAGCCGTATCTATGACCCAGCAAAGGGTGTTCTCGGTGTGGATGTAGGCGCAACAAATACGATGATCGCCGCAGCATTCGAAGGAGATCTGCGCTTGAGTGTTGAGACCGACCTGGGGTTGGGGGAACCCTTACCGACTCTGCTCCGGCATAGCAGTCTTAGCAACATTGCCCGTTGGTTGCCATCCGAAACATCGGAACGGACGATCTTAGATTACATCTATAATAAATCGATTAACCCGGCAACCGTTCCAGCGGAAGAGGAGGATCTTCTTCTGGAATTAGCGTTAGCACGTGAGATCCTTCGGCTTTCATTGAAACGCGCTCGCAAGCGCTGGCCCAAGGACAGAGATCTCAAATCAACCTGGTTGATGCCTTCCGTAGAACCGATTATCGCCAGTGGAAGTGTTTTGGCTAGAGCTCCTCGACCAGGGTATGCCGCGTTGGCATTGCTAGATGCCATACAGCCAACGGGGATCACAACGTTTGTGCTCGACCCGCATGGTCTCTCCCCCTCGCTTGGTGCTGCGTCAGGCTCGGTCCCAATGCTGACTGTCCATGTCTTAGAATCCGGGAGTTTCGTGAGCCTGGGGACGGTTGTGTCTCCGGTAGGGAATGCACGGATGGGACGAAAGGTTCTCAGCCTGCACCTCGAACTTGAGAAGAGCAGCGAGGATGTTGTCGGCGAGGTTCGAATGGGCCAACTCGCAGTCGTACCGATTCGGCAAGGGGAGCACGCTCACCTCACCCTCAGACCTGAACGAGGTATTGATGTCGGCTTCGGAGGACCTGGGAAAGCAGGGGCGCTGCGTATTGCCGGTGGCGCCGTTGGCTTGATCATCGACGCCCGCGGTAGACCGCTTGTCCTTGCCAAAGATCCTGCCCGCCGCCGAGAGTTGAATAAGAAGTGGTTGATTGACATCGGAGCCGTGGTATGAGGCATTGGCACCATTCTTGCATCATCAGGCTCAGTGGTTTATAGCATGAGCGAATTGTTCTTGTCTTCGATGACGCATGTCATCCCTATTACAGTTATCCGCCGTGAGCGTGTTCTTCCGGTTCCGGGGGCGGTTTTAGTGCGTGTAAACGAGCGTCTTCAGGCTGCCGACGTTGTCGCCGAAGCTGAAATCGACCCAAAACACTATTATCTGGATGTTGCCCGTGGATTGGGTATCTCGGTGAAAGATGCAGGACGTTATATTACATGCCAGAAGGGTGACCGGGTGGAAACGGGTGATGTCCTCGCGGGACCGGCAGGAGTACCGCGCAGAACGGTGCGCACTCCTGCGTCAGGCCGCATCGTTGGGATAAACAACGGCCGAATTCTCCTGGAGTCCTTTGGTAAAGTGTTGCAGATAAAGGCTGGCTTCCCTGGAAAAGTCATCTCATCGGATGGGGCGCAAGCCGTGACGATTGAAGCGATAGGCACCTTGATCCAGGGTGTCTGGGGCAATGGGCTGCAGAACTATGGCGTCATGCGCCTGGTGGGTGATGGCCCGTCCTCGCGGCTGCAGACAGATCAGTTGGATGTCAATCTGCGCGGGGCAGTCCTGGTCGCGGGGATATGTGACCATCCGGCGCCGTTTCATCAGGCGACTGAACTCTCAGTTCGCGGGGTGATCCTGGGCGGGATGCCATCTGAATTGATCCCGGTTGCACGCAGGTTGCCTTATCCGGTTTTGCTCACCGAGGGATTCGGAGAGCATCCCATTAATGCGGCCGCGTTCAATCTTTTTGTAAGCAATGTTGGGCGCGAAGTCGCGGTTGATGCAGGTTGTGCCTGGCCGCAACCCGGGCAACGTCCGGAGGCGATCATCCCACAACCATCCAGTCGTCAAGTGTCTCATCCTGATCGGGTGGTATCGTTGAAACCAGGGGTGAGAGTACGGGTTCTGAAGCCGCCTTATCAGGGAGAAGTCGCCGTGGTTAAAGAAATCCTTAAACGCGTCGAGACGTACCCGAGCGGAATTCGGGCCAAAAGCGCAATGATCGAAATTGATGGAGTTGGAACCAAAACAGTTCCACTCGCGAATATCGAGATACTGCAGTGATTCGAGCAGGTGGTGGCCGAACCGCGGAGAAAATGTCTGCGAGCAGGCCCTAAAAGCTGAGGAGTAGAGACCATGGCAGAAGAATTTGATGTAGGGGGTCCGTTGCCCGAGGAATCATCTAATCGGACATTCGTGATCGCAGCTGTCTCGCTGGGTGGTTTGCTGGTTCTAAGCATGATCTGTCTGTTGGTTTATGCTTTAGTGCTGGCGCCGCGGCAGCAAGAGGCTCGCGCCACAGACGTGGTGCTTGTCAACCAACAGAACACCGAGGAAGCGTTGACTCAAACCGCTGTCGTCGTTGAACGGACGCCATCACGCACACCGATCGTGACTGAGCTGCCGGACGCAACAGCAACGGTGACACCCACGCTGGTGGTTGTTGTTCCAACGTTCACACCGACGCCGTTCTTGACCTTGCCTACCTTAGCGCCGGAAACCGCTACTGCTGCGGCTCAACTGACTCTGGCTGCAGGGCAGGGAGGCGGTGGAGAAACGCCAACACCAACGGCTCTTCCTGCAACCGGTTTCGCAGATGAAGTCGGAATTCCGGCGTTGGCGCTGGCGGGTGGATTGCTTCTGGCTTTAATTTTCATCGTACGCAGTCTGCGGACTCGTGTCACTACTTAATAGCTAGCTTTGTAATCACCTGCTCGACAACTGAACTGCTGGTGGCAGGGTCAGCCTGATGTTGACCCTGCCTTCTTGTGTGGAGATTTGATGGCGAAAAAAGTCACACCCTTTTCCTCCCTCACCGAAATTACGCTAACTGAACTTGCTGCGGGTCACTGCGTCTCGATTACCGGTCTGAGCAACAGCGGAAAATCTAACTTGATGCGCTCGCTGGCGGATCAGAATGCAAAGAAGTTCTATAAGGCGAAAGCCGGTCGCCCCGGCTTCCTTATTTATATTGACTGCAACCGGGCGGTAGCGATTTCGGGTCAGGCATTTTACGAGGTTGTGCTGCGCTCAACGCTGGAGCGCCTTTCTGATGAGGTTCCAAATTCCTTATTAACAAATCTGCAGGGTTACCATCAAACAATTACAGAGGCGGATACAACTTTCACAGCATCCCTCTCTTTCAACCTGGCGCTTTCGGAATTGGGGAGGGAGCTGGGTCAAAATTTATGCCTGCTTTTTGATGAGTTCGACGAGATTTACACCGCATTAGATAATCGGGCGCTCCTGAACTTGCGAGCACTCCGTGATCGCTTCCGCGATCGTCTTGTTTTTGCGACGGCCACGCGGCGCCGGTTGCCAGAATTGCGTGGCAACACGATTGAGGATGAATTCGCTGAACTCTTTTCCCGCTTTACATATAACATGCCCCTGCTTAGTGTTGCCGAATCTAGTGCACTATTAGCCGGTCTAAATCTCCCCGATCTGAAGAAAGAAGTTAAGGATATGGCATTTAATCTGGCGGGCGGGCACCCGGGGATGCTGGTGGCGGTGTCTCAAGCTTTAGCTCATCTTCCTAAGGATTGGGAAGGGGATCTCGCGGCGTATGTTCGGCTGGAGCCCCAACCGCGGGCCGAGTGCATGAAATTGTGGTATCAGCTCAATGGGGACGAACGAGCTGGTTTATCCTCACTTGTGCTCGAACCGAACGCTGGTTTGCCCCAGCAGCAAATGCGCCATTTAGCCTCCTTGGGCATGCTCATCGCCAATCAGCCATTCTCGCCGATCTTCGCTGATTTTATCGCCAGGAAGAGCCGAGGGCATGAAGTTGAAGTGCGGGGGGTATTTCTCGACACAGATTCAGGCGATGTATGGGTTGATGGCGTTCGAATCCCAGTTCTCACGGATTTGGAGTATCGCTTATTGGATCTCCTATATGAGCGGCGGGATAAACTGACAGATAAGTTCCAGATCGTGACCGCGGTATGGGGGGAGGAATACCTCGGGAGCGTCGATGACGCTCGTGTTGAGAAACTGATCAGCCGCCTGCGAGGGAAGATCGAACCCAATCCCACAAATCCAATTTATTTAATCACGCGACGGGGCCGCGGTTATAAGCTGCTTACAACCCCGAGGTCAACTTAACATTCCCATCGCAGTTATCGCCTAGGTAGGGATGGAGATCTCAGATGAAAGTCCGGCTGCTGGTTTACGACCCAGACCCGGAAGGTCGGCGCCTTTTCCGCAAGGCACTTCAAGAATCTTGCGAAGAGTGCGTGGCTGTGATACGGGCGAGCGCCGACAGTTGTGTGCAAGCCCTGCGTGAACGCTCCTTCGATACATTAATCCTCGGTTTACCCATTGATATTCCCACACTCCTACAGATCATGCTTGTATACCAGGAAATCCCTAAGCGGCCCGAGCTATTCCTGTTCGTGGAGCAGCCTCCCGAAGGCGATAGGCTTTCTTCTCAGCGCTTTATAAAATCATCGCCAGGCATTGTCCGATTTCTCGAAGATCTTCCAGGCAATCTGCTCCCAGGCTTGATCTCTCATATAACGGATGAGCTTGAGCGTGTTCATTTTGACCAATATAGAGGGGATGCCCGTCGAACGATTACAGAACATGCCATCGAGCTTCTAAGTGGGATCGGTTTGAACTCGATGTATATAAGCATCGATTCTGTGGACGGACATTGGGTTTTACACGGCTCAAGTTACTCGAAAGACATTCACCAAGAAATTGATGCGCTTGTGGAAAAAGCCGGAAGACTTGCGCCGGACCCCGCGGGTGTCGAGCAATCCTTACGCGAGGTACTCCTCGGCCAGTCCTCACACTATTCAGATCACCCCGTAGAGATCATCGGCTCGATTTTTCCTTGGGCAACAGCATCAGAGATCGAGAGTTTGGTCAAAGGGCTGCGCCTGAATGCGTTGTTTATGTTGCCGATCCTGGCTGAAGAGCAGCCGCGGGGGATATTGATGATCGCTGCGACCCTTTCCCTCCAGGCCCAAAACGCGCTTCAGATCTTCGCAAACAGGTTAAGTACGCTTCTCATGCGAGTGGAATCACTGGATCGCTTACGACGTGATGCCCACGTTATGAGGGTTTTGCAGCAAGTTGTTTATGCGCTTAGCTCGACGCTCGATTTTGAGACCATCCAGGATCAAGTCCTTGATCTATTAAAAACGGTCGTTCCCTTCGATTCCGCATGTGTAATACTCAGGGAAGAAGGGGAAATGATTGTACGCCAGGTAAGAGGTTTCCTCCCCGCGGATGGAGCGCTTCAGGTGGGGGAGATAGTCATCCCTCCTGATCGCTCGGCTTTGGGGCAGGTGGTTTACGACGCCCGCCCTATAATTCTGCGCGCAGTTGAAGATCCGCTGCGAATTGGATTTGAACGTTTCCCGGCCGACATCAGATCTTGGTTAGGTGTGCCGATTCTGTGGAGATCCGAAATTATTGGAGGTATGGCTTTAGGCAGCAGGGTGCAGGGATTCTTTCAGGAGTACCATCTAAGAATTGTGCTTGGTTTTGCTCGGCAACTGGGGGTGGCATTACAGAACGCTCGCCTTTTGCGCAGTTCCTCTGCTCGTGCTGAGAAAATGCGCTTAATGTATGAGATCGGCCGCAGCGCGATTGCGATTCTCGATATTAAACAACTGGCTCATGAAGTGGCGGCGGGTACCCTGAGAGTTTTTAATTACTACGCCGTAGGGATTCTGCTGTCCGAAGGGGGCAAATTGGTCCCGTGTGCATACTTGCGCGGCCCCGAAGGGGTTCCTGTGAGTCAGGTTGAGCCGCTAGACTTGAACGCGGCGGGATTTGCTCAAGAGGCTATAAAAAGCGATAAGCCACTTATGATTTCTGATGTAAGCAAAGAGCCGCGTTTTCAACACCACACCGAACTTCCCAATACAGGCTGCGAAATGATCTTACCTCTCTCAATTGCCGGGGATGTTCTTGGTGTAATGATTGTTGATAAGGAAGAAGTTGGACAACTTGGGGAGGAGGATTTGGAGATGCTTCAAGTTCTGACCTCCCTGATTACGATTTCGATAATCAACGCCCGCCTTTTCGGCGAGATACATGACCATGCCGCTGTGTTAGAAGAGCGAGTCGCAAGCCGCACCGCCGAGCTGCAATCACAAAAAGAACAGACGGAGGCGATCCTAAGCTCCGTTGCTGACGCTGTGCTCGTCTTCGATCTTGATGGGAATCTGGTTTTGGCAAACCCACAAGCGCAGCTCCTGATGGCGAGTGAATGGAGTGAGGGGGTGCTAACGCAGATCTCTCGCCTGCATGGAGCAGAGAGCAAGGTCCAGGAATCATTCGATATCGGTGAGGCATCATTTCAAGCTCTCGCCTCACCGGTCGAACTGGATGGAGGCTCAATCGGCACGGTGATTGTCCTGCGGGATATCACGCGTTTGAAGGAATTAGATAGGTTAAAAAGTAAATTTGTGGCAACAGTCTCGCATGAATTACGAACCCCTCTTGCAAATATCAAGGTATACCTTTCGCTGCTCCAGAGATCTAAACAGGGTAATCAAGAGAGATATCTGGGGGTGCTTAATCAGGAGACGGACCGTCTCACGAGCATGATCGAGGAATTGTTGGACCTCGCGCGGTTGGAATCTCAGAAAGAAATCGAAATAGAGAATGTAGAGATCACAGCTATCCTTGACCAAGTTGTCGAGCGGAACCGCCCGACTTGTGAGGAGAAGGGCATACACATCGCTCATGAACCGGAGAGTGAGTTGATGGTTTTGGGGAACCCCCACCAGTTGATCCGCCTTTTCACCAATTTAGTCGCGAATGCAGCAACATACACCGATGCTGGGGGGACAATCTCCCTGCGTATCAGCGGCGAAGATGAAATAGATGGAATTGTTTACACGCCCATAGAAGTCCGCGATAATGGAGTTGGGATCTCTGAGGAAGACCTGCCATTTTTATTTGATCGTTTTTATCGTGGTACTATGGCACGGGATCACAAGATACCTGGAAGCGGCTTGGGTCTTGCGATTGTGCGGGAGATCGCGAACCTGCATGGCGGCCTCGTTAAGGTTGAGAGCGAGGTTGGGCTAGGAAGCGTTTTTACTGTTTGGCTCCCTCTGCTAAAAAAGGAACAAAGATAACCATGAACAAACCATTAATCCTGGTCGTCGAAGATGATCTGGCACTGCTTGAAGGGATTCGAGAACTTCTGGAACTAACCGAGTACAAGGTATTAACCGCCATGAACGGACAAGAAGCGCTTGATGTTCTAGAAAACCAACGCCCAGACTTAATCGTTTCAGACATCATGATGCCGGAGATGGACGGGTATGAATTTCATGAAAAGGTGAGCGAACAACCTGGGCTTAGCGCAATTCCATTTATTTTTCTCACAGCGCGTGGAGAAAAAGCAGACATTCGCCGCGGCAAAGAAATTGGCGTCGATGATTACATCACCAAACCGTTTGATGATGAGGATTTATTGGTCGGCGTAAGGGCGAAGCTTAGTCGGTGGGAGGGCCTCCGTCAGCAGCGAGATGCGGAAGTTTCCGACCTAAAGAGTAAGATTCTGCTTACTCTGAGCCATGAATTCCGAACGCCGCTGACGTACATTATCAATTACTCCGATTTGCTCGAACTCGAAGGTCAGAAAGTCGAAGGAGAAGATTTCCAGGATTTTATGCAAGGCATTCGCCGAGGAGCCCTGCGGTTGAACAGCCTCGTTGATGATTTCCTCATCTTAGTGGAGATCGAAACTGGCGAGGCGGAGGATGCTTATCGTTACCGGAGGCGTCGAATTGAAGAGACGGGTCTTTGGTTGCGTGTGATCGTAAAACCCTTCCAGCCAGCAGCGGAAGAACGAGGGTTAACTCTGGTTACGGATGTCCCGGAGGATCTCCCAACGCTTGTAGCAGATGAGGCATATCTCTCAGATGCGATTGGGCGTTTGCTCGATAATGCAATTAAGTTTTCGACGGATGAAAGTGAATGGGTCCGGTTTTCAGCGGAAGCTGAGGGAGACCGATTGATACTGCGCGTTCAGGATCAAGGGCAAGGGATAAAGGAAGAAGACCTGGGCGGCTTGTTCGATGTGTTCTACCAGATCGACCGTGCGAAACGTGAGCAGCAGGGGTCTGGATCTGGCCTGGCAATCTGTAAGGGAATCGTCGGAGTCCATGGTGGCGAAGTTGGTATTGAAAGCGAATTCGGGAAAGGGAGCACTTTCTGGATCTCGCTGCCTTTAGAGCCCCAGGATTCTCAAGGCGAAATTACAGAGAACGCGTGATGGTTAGGATGTCCCCTGGTGTTGTTGCCAGGGGCTTGAACCTCAACTTTTAAGCCCCTTCAGCTACAGATTGACCAAACTCGAGAAGCCGACTGACCTGTTCGGGATCGCGAGCTTCAGCGTACACTCGCAAGACCGGCTCGGTTCCGGACGGTCGGATCAAGAGCCATGAATCGTCAGCCAAGAGGTACTTCACACCATCCATCGTGTTTACCGAGGAGATTTCAACACCGCCGATGGATGACGGTGCGTCTTCGGCGAGTTGTTTAACCATTTGCTCCTTCACAATCGGACGGGCAAGACGCAGATCAACGCGTTTATAGTGGGCTGGTCCAACCTCGGCGAGCAAATCAGCGACCATCTCGTCCAGTGGGGCGCCGCTTTCCGCGACCATCTCGGTGAGCAAAAGCCCCATGAGGATACCGTCACCCTCTGGAATGTGTCCTTTGAAGGAGATACAACCAGATTCTTAGCCGCCAATGAGAACATAATCTTGCAGCATCCACTCGGCAATGTAATTGAATCCGACTGGTGTCTCTATTACTTCAAGCCCATATTTCTCGGCCAGGCGGTTTATCATCTGAGTGGTTGACACTGTTTTTACGACTTTCCCGCGAAATTCACGTTTCTCTAAAATGTATTTGTGTGAAAGAGCAATGATGCGATGTGGTTCTACGAACTGTCCACGACCATCAAT
>DAOUTT010000234.1 GCA_030668545.1 Anaerolineales bacterium
CTTTGATGATGGTTTGCTTCAATGCAGCGGCGTTGTTCGATGGGCCAGGGCGGCGCCATTATACTTCACATTGTGAAATCTGTCACCAGCGGCTCAGGGCGGATTCTTGCGCCCTGAGCCCACAGAGCAGAGCCGGCATGGTGGCAAGCACGAAGTTCTTGCGCTGGCTAATTCGCATGGAAATATTGTGTTCTTGTATTTAGAACTGGAAGGTTTTCTTGCGGAGGACGACGCGCCGCCGATAATTGATCACGTACTCCTGCAGCCGCTCCTCAAGCTCCTTGAAGTCCCGAGAGTCCAGAATTTTTGCCATCGCATCGTTATCTTCGGCTGTGAAACCCTGGAGCCTGAGCGGGTAGGAGCCATAAGAGGTATGCCAGGATTCGCACATCCTCAGACCCATCTGCTCCATCGTGGGCACAAACTCGCCCAAGACAAAACGAAAATATGCCTCTCGCTGCTCCGGTATCGGATCGTACGTCAGTATTAATTTGGTTTCCAACCGTTACGCTCCTCTAGGCTCCAACACCACGCTCCGAAGGTGGCTTACGGGACTCTACGCGGACGCCGTGAAAAAAGATCTGCTGCCGTACTGAGCCTCACTTCATCGGCCGTCTCAGGCCAGATCCCGGGAATAGCGGTTCCACAATTCGGGCAAGTCCCCTGCCCGGTCAGTTGATAATCCAGGATCACAAAGCCATACCGCCGGATTAGACTCTGTTGGCATGTTGGGCAGGTGGTGTCCTCATAAGGGTCAACCTGGCCCGGAAGATTCCCGGCATATACATATCGCAGCCCGGCCTCCTGCCCTATCTCTGCCGCCCGGGTCAGCATATCGACAGTGGTGTTTTCCGTAGCGGTCATGCGGTAATTCTTGTGGAAGGCGGTGACATGCCAGGGGATATCCGGCGAGATGGATACGATAAATCTGGCCGCATCTAATAATTCCTCGGTGCTGTCGTTGAAGCCCGGGACAACAAGCGTGACAATCTCCACCCAGAGGCCCCGTTCGTGCGCCATCTTGATGCTGTCAAGTACATGTTGAAGCACGCCGCCCAATTCACGGTAATTCCGCTCCTGCATCGTCTTGAGGTCAATTTTAAACCCGCTGAGATAGGGGCTGAGATAATCCATTACTTCCGGCGTCGCGTTTCCGTTTGAGACGTATGCGCACTTCAAGCCCGCGTTCACCGCATCCTTGAATACTGCGACGGCCCATTCGGAAGTGATCAGAGGCTCATTGTATGAAGATGCCACAACCTGAGCGCCCATATTAAGTCCGTACTCAATCATCTCGGACGGTTCTATTTGGCGCAGGTAGGCTGCGGAGGCATCAGATGCGGGATCGCGCAAAGCTTGTGACGAGACCCAGTTCTGGCAATAGGAGCAGTGGAAATCACAGCCCAGCATCCCGAATGTTAATGTATCGGAGCCAGGAAGAAGATGGTAGAAAGGCTTCTTCTCGGTGGGATCACACTGCAAAGCAGCGACGTAGCCCCAAGGAACCCGCAGCTCCCCACCCGCGTTGAAACGAACCTTGCATACCCCGCGCCGACCGTCTCGAATCAGGCAGCGATGTCCACAGGCGAAACAGCGCACGTCCCCATTCGGGAGAGCCGTGTAAAGCTCCCCTGGGATGGTCATCGCATCGAGCACTTCGGCCAGGGTTGTCATTAGATTATTGCGAATTATATCACCCGCCCCCAGAGCGTCAGCAGCGAGGGTAAAATGTAACCATGATCACCATTGCTGTTCAAGCAGGCGGGAAATCCAGTCGCATGGGTGAAGATAAAGCGCTGATCCGTCTGGCGGGAATCCCGCTAATCGAGCGAGTGCTCGCTAGAATCGATGGTTTGGCAGACGAAATCTTGATAACGACCAATCACCCCGAGACTCTAGCCCATCTCAATGTGCGGATGGCGGGCGACGAGGTCCCCGGCGCTGGCGCCTTGCACGGCCTTAAAACTGCGCTGGACGCGGCGCGGGGTGAGCTCGTTCTTGTTTTATCTTGCGACACTCCATTTGTAAACCGTGAATTGCTCGAACATCTTCTCAGCCGAGCACATGAGGCTGATGCAATCGTCCCCAAGCATGATGACAAATACGAACCGCTCCAAGCAGTCTACAACAGGGCGCGCTGCCTCCCCGCGGTGGAAGCAGCGCTTTTAGCCAGCGAACGACGAATGGTTAGCTTCTATCCGCAAGTACACGTCCTCCCCATCGAAGAGCACGTACTCTCCGAACTCGATCCTTCCGGATTGAGTTTCTTCAACGTAAACACAGCGGAAGACTTAGAGCGAGCGGAACAGCTCCTCATTTCAATCTGCGATGTATAATAAGACCATCGCAACCAAACCAACGACAAGGAGAATGATATACAATGGCAAAATTCGAGATCTATAAAGACAGGAAGGGTGAATTTCGCTGGAAACTACTTGCAAATAACAATCAGGTTATTGCTACAGGAGAGGGATATTCATCGAAAGCTGGATGTAAGAATGGTATCGAATCTGTGAAGAAAAATGCTCCGAAGGCAAAGATAGACGACCAGACTTAATAAAATTCGAGAGGACGCCCGAAGGCTGTTTGCGGCGTGGTATTGATCACGAGAAGCGTTCGGGAATTTTGAGCTCTTTGTTCGACATGGCCTCATCTAAAAGAGTTGAGTGAATAAGGATTTAATATCGGGGCCTATGCAAAGATAGAGAACCTATCTAGCAACCATCTAGGATGAAAAAGCATCTCTTCAGGTGCTTTTTCGTTGTTATGGGTAACGCTCCAGTATTTTACCTGTAACCCGGGAGGTCATGATGCCGATAAAGGCCGGGGAAGGGTACAGGATAGTTTCTAACCCCTCCTATTGTTGCACTCCGTAGTTGATTGGATGGAATTAAAGCTGAAGTTCCTGGTTAAAAACACAGACAAACATCTAGGTGAGGGGGGCACCCAGATGCCTGCCTGTGCTTGATAATATACCTACAAATAAAGGTTGCGTCAAGGTATTTTTTTATAGAGACTGGACAACAGGCCCCATCTCCCGAAGGAGGTGACGGTTGTCGTGCAGATCGGGAAAGAATCCACTTCGAAGCCCATAAACTGCCAAACTACACTGAAGCCACTACCCGCCGGCTTAAGGTTATGAATCGGGATTCGTTCAATTCGCTATCTCTATTTAAAGGGCTCGACACTAAGCATCTCGATCTCCTGGAAAAAAGATTTGAATCGGAGACTTATGGAGATGGTGAGGTGATCTTCGAGCAGGATGCCCCCGCCGATAGGTTATACTTCTTAGTCTCAGGGAAGGTGGCTATCCGCTTTAAACCACATGATGGGGACGTGATACCTGTAACTGAGATAGAAGAGGGGGGTGTCTTCGGCTGGTCCGCGGCGCTCGGACGCACAAGTTACACATCCTGTGCGGTAAGCATTAAGCCGAGCCAGACCCTCAGCATCAAGGGCGAGGAACTCACGTCGTTATGCGAGAAATACCCCGATGCGGGCGTGGTCATCCTTGAGCGTTTAGCGGATGTGATCGCACAGCGGCTGCAAAACACGCATGCTCATGTGATTAGAATATTGAGGGATGGTGTCGCCACTTAGGCGGCTTAGAGAGAAAAACCTTCGAACGGAGTCCGGCATGCCAATAACAGCCAATCACAACCACGACATAGACGCACCGCCTGAAGAGCGCATGCGGGCGTTGCTGGAAGTCATCAGTTCCTACATCGAGCAATATCACGGCGGATGGGTTCAAATGATCTCCTTCGACGGAGAGGTTCTTAAGGTGAAGATGGGTGGTGCCTGCGAGGGTTGCGATCGCGCAGAAGCAACGCTACGCGGTTGGGTAGAGGGTTCCGTCCGTCAGTTCTTCCCTGATATTAAGAGCGTCGAGGCTGTGTAAGAATACCTCAACCACACACTTTCATCCGATCCTGGACATTTCCCACTGCTTTCTTATACGGCACCCCGCATATCCCCAAACCGTTACTTGATCTTCATGAACGCCGGATAAAATAATCGGTTCTCCTCCATTTACTGTGGAAAGGTGACATAAACGCGGATACCCCAGTTGATGGACCTTTTATCTACCGGAACCCGCAGATGTGATGAATCGCTTTTTTCCTTTTCTTCCCTCCTATTCACACCCCCCGGATCAAACGTCGAGCTCTCAGCTCACGCCAACCATGAAAATCCGAGTAGATAGAATCATCGTTATCTCGGACTC
>DAOUTT010000172.1 GCA_030668545.1 Anaerolineales bacterium
AATGTAGCAAGGGATGCAAATGCTTTCTTATCATCCGTGACCAAATCACGGTGCGATTCGGGGATTGCGTCCAAAATAACTGCTCCTTTTCCGTTTTCCATCAAATTGACCTATCGAAACAAATCCAATTCCTTCTCTCGGAGTATTTCCGATAGTGACCCCTCTCTCAATGGGTATGGCAAACCGCGGACGTGAATCACCGGGAGTTTCTCTTGCGCCTGCCCCATAAGTGCGGATGCGCCCGCTGCGATTTCATCCGCAAGCCCAATCACAGTGCTTCGTAAGGAGTAACCAAAGAGATCCTTCTGACCGCGCAGATCGACTACCGCTGGAAACCCGGCTAAACCGATGCAAACCCCCACCGTCCCCATACGCCAGGACCGACCGTGTGAGTCGTTAATTAAAACACCGATCTCCGCATCGCTCGCCGTCTGAAGTCCTTCGCGCAGTTCTCTGGCCGACATCTCAGGGTCTTCCGGAAGGAGGAGGACCCATTCGCCACCATCCTCGTTCTTGACATTGGAGCGGTCAATCCCCGCATTTGCGCACACGAACCCAAGTTTATGCTCGACAATGATTAAACCCTCCCGCTTCCGCAGGATTTCGACGCTCTCGCGCAGGATAAGCTCCACCATTCGCGGATCCTTGCCGGTCTCATCCGCAAGCGCATCTGCCTCGGGCGAGGGGGAGATCTGCCTCAGATCTACAAAACGCCCCTCTGCTTTTGAGATGATCTTCTGCCCGACCACGATTACGTCACCCTCGCTCAGCGTCACCCCGGCGGCACTCAACCCCGCGAGGGTAATCGCGACGAGATCGTCACCCGGTCGGACGAGAGGAATATCCGGCAGCGCAGTGAAGATCAGCTGCTTCCGACTCATCCAGCGTTCAGCCCCGAGACCTTGAACGTCGCCGTTGTGGCATCGTGATGTTTATTCATGTTGATCAACAGAGCCGAGATGCCCTCCAGGGTAATCGCATTATCCAAACCGCCGGCATAAAAAGCATTCATCTCCGCCCCTTCGGCGAGCTTGATCACCTCATGCGCAGCTTCCAGATCGTCGGAACAAACGAGTACGTCCAGATCCAGTGGTTGATCTAGGTCCTCGCTCAAACGATGAGCCGGGATCGTTTGGAATGCCGCCACAACGCGCGCTTCCGATCCGAATTCCTCCTGCGCCAATCTCGCTGCTGCCGGAGGTGCAGGCGGTTGGGGATCTTTGAAATCGACCCGTGCTGTTGTATCGACAACGATTTTTCCGTTCATGACCCCCTTAAGTTGGTCGACGATGGCCCCATGCGCGCTTGCTTTCACTGTGAGGACGCAGATATCTGCCAGGGATGCCGCTTCTGCGTTCTCCAAGCCCACAATCGTCTCAATCCCTAGTCTCTCATTCAAATCGCTCGCGATCCGCTGAGCCTTCTTGGCCTTGCGCGAACCGATAACCACGCGATATCCCGCGCCTGCCCAGCGCGCCGCCAGTCCCGGGCCGAGCTTTCCAGTGCCGCCGATGATTGCCAGTGTAAGGATCATTTTCTCTGACATGTAACCTCCCTTATTAAATAACGCCGGTTCCTTGTTCTCCACCCACCTGGATTGGATGGCAATTCAACAGCAAAGATTCGTTCCTTCGTATCCTATCAAAATGTATCTGGAAAGAACGCTAATCTTCCGGTACATAAGTCTGGTACCGCTCCCAAACGGTGGATGCTAATTCACGCGATCGAGCGGTGATCTGTTCTTCATCAAGCGTTAGAAGCTCCCGTTCCCGCATGAGAATCTTCCCCGCGACAATAGTGCTGGTAACCATCGATTCGTTAAACCCGAAGAGAATGTGCCATGGTAAGTTGCCCCCCGAGAGTGGCGTGGTTGGATGGTAATCCACCAGGATTAGATCGGCGTGCGCGCCAAGCGCGATCTTTCCCAGGGCACCTTCTGAGAAGAATTGCTGCGCTAATTCAGCATTGTGATTAACCGCCATCCTTGTCAAAACATCTCCTGGCACCCTCCGTGGATCTCTATTCCAGACTTTATGGAGGAGATATGCTGCCTTCCATTCCTCCCACATCGCGTTTGAAAAACCATCGTTTCCCAGGCAAACCTTCACACCCGCATGCATCAAGGATTCAACATCTGCGACTCCAACTCCGTTATTCATATTCGAACGGGGTTGATGCGTGACCCATGTCCCGGTCTCGGCCAATAATTCAACCTCGCGCTCATCAACATGGATCGCATGGGCGACGATCGTCTTCTCCCCCAGAATACCATGATCATTCAAACGATTGACCACTCGCTTGCCGGATCTCTCGAGACTGTCGACTTCATCGACCTCATGCTCAGCGACATGGATGTGAAAACCGGTGCCATCCGCTGCGGCTGACCGGCATAGTTCCAGGGTGCGTTCTGAAAGCGTAAGGCTGGCGTGCAAGCCAAAGGTAGCTGCGACCCTCCCCCCTGCCATCCGCCCATCCCGACAACGCTCGATAAAGCGAACGTTTTCCTCAATCCCGGCCTGAGCTTTTTCCTCCCCATCGCGATCTGTTACCTCATAGCAGAGGACACCTCGCAGCCCGGATTCTGTCAATGCTTCTGAGATCACATCCAACGATCCATGAATGAAGTTTGGGGAAGCATGGTGGTCGATTAATGCGGTTGTGCCGTGCTTGATGGCGTCCACGAGGCAAACGAGGGCAGAATAGCGTACATCCTTCTCAGTCAGTGATTTGTCCAGTGGCCACCAAAGCTTGCGCAGGATCTCGGGAAAATCCCTGGGGGGGTGCCCCGGGATCGCCATCCCGCGTGCGAAAGCGCCGTAGAAGTGTGTGTGCGCGCAGATATTTCCTGGCATGAGCAATTGACCGCGGGCGTCCAGAATTTCATCGTCCGAGTGCCTTGAAGTGAGTTCCGTCGAAGGGCCGATCTCTGCTATAAAACCAGTGTCAATCCAAACGGCATGATCTTCGAGAATCTCATTCGGTTCACCCCATGTGACTACTCTTGCGTTCTTAATTAACATTATCGCCTCCGCCCTAATCGAAGACTACTGGAATATCTGGGTCATTGCTAGCAGCGATCGCATCCTGAATGTGCCGCGGCGCCGTCCGATAGCTTGAGAGTGGAGAAGGAAGTCCTTCAATCTGGAAGAAAGCAACCTCAGACGTCTCATCACTCGGCCTCAGATCACCACCGCCCGGTTCACAGAGAAATAACAGCTTATAGGCGTGATAGAGAGGCAGTTCTCCGGGCAAGCGATTCGCATCGTATACGCCTACGATGCGGTTAGCATGAACCGTCAGCCCTGTTTCTTCCTTAACCTCCCGCTCTACCGCCAGGCTGGGCGTCTCGCCTACGTCAGCCCAACCGCCGGGTAAAGTCCATCTGCCATCCATTGCTTCACGCACCAGCAACAGCTCTCCACCCCGGAACACTGCAGCGCGGACGTCGACTTTCGGCGTTATGTAACCGGGTTGCGCCGTGAACGCTATCAACACTTCTTGGGCTTCCATCTCGCTATTCGCGGCCACGATCTCTGACGCGATTTCCAATAACCGCTCAGAGCGTGACACCTCAAATGGGTTCTGAGCATAGTGCAAACTTGTATGCGCGAGAGCTTGTATCTCGCGCGCCCAGTCCAACCATTTCAACGCCTCACTCACGATTTGCGCCTCCTACCTTCGCCAGCTCCAAGGCGAGCCAATCCTGATCGACAGGAAGTGTACGTACTCGTATGCCGCAAGCATTGTAGATCGCATTCGTTATCGCCGGTGTTGTCGGGATGCTCGAGACTTCCCCCACCCCTTTTGCCCCGTACGGTCCTTCAGAAGTGGGATGTTCGACAACAATGGGGATGATCTCCGGCGCTTGAACGATCGATGGTATGCGATAGCGAGCCATACGATCGGTGAACACATAACCACCCTCAACGATGAATTCCTCGATGAGCGCGTTCCCGAGGCCCATCATTACTCCACCTTCGATCTGCCCTCTCAATCCCAGCGGGTTGATCACGCGTCCAACATCGTTAGCGGCAATGACGCGCAGGACTTGCACCTCACCTGTGTCAAGATCGATATCGACCTCGGCAGCCTGTACGGCGAATGAGTAAGCGAAATGCATATCTCCGCCCGTTCCGAGTGGTTGGGTCTCCGGTGCCCAGTACTCATATAGCGCCTTCGGCTCCTGTCCTGCAGCATTCATTATCTCTATTGTTTCAGCCAGTTCGATCTGCTTTCCATCGACGTGGGCTAACCCTTCGATGAATTTAATCGTGTCCGGCGGCACATCAAAGCTTTCGGCTAGCGTTGTACGAACTGCCTGGAGGACAGTTGCGGAAGCGTACCGAACGGCATTTCCGGTTACATAGGTTTGGCGTGAGGCGGTCGTGGGTCCGCCATCCGGTGTTAAACCGGTATCGGAGAGTAAGACGCGAACCTTATCAGGAGGAAGGGCAAGTTCCTCCGCAGCGATGAGCTGGAGGACAGTCAATAACCCCTGCCCCATATCCGCCGATGAGGTGCGCACTTGCGCTGTCCCATCGGGATAGAGTTCCACCTCTGCAGACGCCTTATCAGGCGCTCCTCCACCAAGCCCAGTATTCTTAAAGGCGGCGGCGATGCCCCAGGCGCGGCGACAGTTGGGTTGTCCTGAAACGATTTTTGCCTCGAATGGGTTGCCTTCCGGAGAGATTCTATGAAGCTCATCTTCAACCCGGTCGATGCACTCCAGCAATCCAACACTTTCATCCAGTAATTGACCTGTATTGGTGACGTGACCGACTTGCAGTGCGTTCTTGCGCCGGAATTCAACGGGATCGATCTTAAGGGTGTGCGCCAGTTCATCCATGAGTGACTCAACTGCGAAGCATGACTGCGTTACACCAAAACCCCGGAATGCACCTGCCGGGGGGTTATTGGTGTACATAGCGAAGCAATCCGCCCGAACATGGGGAATGTTATATGGACCTGTCGAGTGGGTTGTCGCCCGGGTCATCACTTTCTCCCCGAGGGAGGCATATGCTCCTGTGTCTCCGAACAACTCGGTCTCGACTGCCGTCAGCGTACCATCCTGTCTGGCTCCAATACGAATGCGAATCTGCGTTGCGTGCCGCTTGGGATGCACAAGCAGACTTTCCTGCCGGTTGAAAAGGACCTTCACTGGTCGATCACAGGCTTTCGCAAGCAAAGCAGCATGGATCTGCCCGGCGATATCCTCCTTGCCGCCGAATCCACCCCCTATCGGCGTCCCGATTACGCGCACCGGCTCATCCGGCAAGCCCAGGCTGCGAGCCACCTGTTCTCGATCGGCA
>DAOUTT010000058.1 GCA_030668545.1 Anaerolineales bacterium
ACAAATTGCGCATTCCCTAGGTTTAAAGGCACTACCAGGAGAATTATTAGCAGTGCCCATCGAAATTTGCTCATAAGACCAGTATACCTTCTCAAAGTTGTCTTGGTTCCAATGCTGCTATTGAGCAGCCTCTGACTGCAAGATCTTTCTCAGTGCAACCCGGCGATTATGGCCCGACATTAACTCGAGTTTCCTGATGCCCAACGGATCGATATTTTCCCGGAGCAGTTTCAAATCTTCTGCAGATGGAGGCTCAGTGAATTTTACTGGCTCCTCGATTTCAATTTCAAAGCCTGTTTTCGCTTTCACTCTTTCGACATCTATCCCCGGATGCACTGAAACCAAGCGCATCTTTCCGTTCATATAATCAAAAGCACCTAAATCGGATATTAAATACTTTGGCCCTGCTCCCCGACGCCTGAAAGATTGATGACCAAGACCTGAGAGAAAATCTAGCTCGCGAACAAAGGTCACTCTTGAATGCCGCGGAACATACAAATATATGTTATCCATAAACACAGTCACATCAGGTATTCCACCTGTGCCAGGCATTCTCATTCGCGGACGCGCGAAATCCTTTCCAAAGGCGATGTTATTGAAATTACCAGCTTGATCAATCTGGCCAGGCCTGAAAAATTCTTTTGGTCTAATGCGTGGTAGAAGATCTGCTGCTGCCTGAACGAAACCTACGGAAACCATTGCTTGACCAAGCCACAGGGCTTCAATATTCGCAAGCCCAAGCGGTGCTCCCGCTCGACACAACGTCTGTCCAATTGCTGATGCAAAATATATCTCTGAGGCATAGGCGTGCCATGCGAGCAAGTATCCGGCAGCTACAAGTGGAGTAGCAATCCCTTGCGCCAGAACGTCACCGTCTTCAACCTGCCTGGCGATACAGGTACATATCAGCTCGTCAATAGACCACTGCTCAGCAGCCATCGTTTGCCATCTCTTTTCGGGCACTAAGCCCAATAACCTTTTTCGCAATGTCAGGCCTATCTGTAATCAATCCATCGACGCCTATCGAGAGCAATTTCATCATCACAGATTCTTCGTTGACTGTCCACGCGTTTACTTTATGTCCAGCAGCGTGATGCTTATCTACCACCCCTTGGTTAACTAATGATACCTCTGGGTGCAATGCGAAATAATCCGTAAACACCTCGATGATGCCGCGTACGATTTTGGGACCGCCTCCGACCAAAGCTGCACGGCGGATCTTTTCGGAAGTTCTCCTGGCCTTCATCAAAGCTATTGGGTTGAAAGACGATAAAAGAACACGGTCTGATAGACCCTTCTTCATCACTAAAGCAACTACGATTTCTGGCAGGCGGTCGAACGGTGATGCGTAATTTTTCAACTCGACATTGATCAAAATCTTTTCACCAACAGCATAAAATACTTCTTCCAGGGTCGGGATCTTCTCATCGGTAAAACTTGCGTCAAACATTGACCCTGCATCAAGTAACTTAATTTCCGCGACCGCCTTTGAGGCAACGCTGCCGCTTCCATTTGTCGTGCGTTCTAGAGATTGGTCATGAATGACTACAGGGGTGCCATCCGCGGTTAGCATTGCATCTAATTCAATAGCGTCCGCCCCCATCTCTACAGCAAGCTCAAATGCAGCGATCGTATTTTCTGGTGCATACATAGACGCCCCGCGGTGAGCGATCACCAGCGGGGCTGAGGATTCCCAATTGCGATTCTCCGGCATATTACAGCTCTACAAAATAAGCTTCTGCCGCGCGATTGAGTAGATCTTTTGTCATCTTCGGATCGACGCTAATATAGCGAGAAATATCTAGAATCTGATCGCAAATATCTCTCGGGTGAGATGCTCTCATTTTCCGGTTGCGCTTTATATACCACTCCTGCAAAAGATATGCGAGACCACTTTCTGAATATTCTACACCCTTAGCTTCAGCAACCACTTTAAAGATGCCCCGGTAAGCTTCATAGGATGGGTCTCCAACCTCTATTTTATGTCGCAAACGCCGCAAAAAGGCTTCATCGACCAGGTCCTTTGGCGGAAGATTTGTTGAAAATACGACCAGTACGTCGAAAGGAATTTCGACTTTCCTTCCTGTATGAAGGGTGAGGTAATCAATTCTGTTTTCTAGAGGCACAATCCACCGGTTAAGCAAGTCTCGTGGACGAACCTGCTGCCGCCCAAAGTCGTCGATTAGGAAAACGCCGCCGTTGGCTTTTACTTGGAACGGTCCTTCGTAGAATTTATTCACGTCGTCGAAAACAAGGTCTAATCCCTCCATTGTCAATTCGCCACCGGTAACAATGAAGGGACGACGAATCCGCACCCAACGCGGATCTCTCTTCGATGATGTTCTTAATGATCCAGTTCCTTCAGAGGAATGTTCTTCTTCTGGAGAAAGAACATGGTTCACCGAATCGTAAAGTTTCACAACCTGCCCATCGATATCTATGGCGTAAGGAATATACATATCCTCTTCGAGAAGAATATTCCCGATCGCTTTCGCAATGGATGTTTTACCGTTTCCGGGTGGTCCATAGAGAAATATCGAGGTACCCGAGTTAACCGCCGGTCCGATCTGATTGAACGTTACATCCGAGAGTATGAGCTCTGTTAAGGCAGATCGCATCGTATGCTCATCAACCGTGGGTCTACCCCGGCTCTGTTTTAAGATTGAATCGTTATAAACTGCCAATGGCACTGGTGCAGGGCCCGCATATTGGCTGCGCTCGAGCGCTTCCCTCGCGCGCGCAATCCCAGCTCCAGTAATAGCATATTGATAAGATCCTTCGCCAAAACCCACCTGGGTTTTAACCTCGACGAACTTCTCTCTTTTAAGTACCTCCAGAATCTGATCCGTTAACCCCGCAAATGGGAGCGACATCGCTTCGCTTACTTTGAAACCGGTCATGTACCCCCGGAAATACAATATCTTCAATGCCAAATCCTGAAGCCATAACTGAGAAAGTCCGGTGTCGGATACACGACTCACCGGCGGTGGCACAAAACGAAGATTTGAGGTTGTTGGCCGATCATCGACTGCCGCTGCTCTAACAGGACTTCTTGGTAAAGACATCACATATCTCCAATACTCTGCATAAATGCGCTGTTCTATGTTTCAATAAGAGTAACCCGATTATATATACCCATACCGCCGTGAGCAAATAGTAAGTTGTGCCCACATAGATCGGAGGGTAAAATATCCTTATGAAACTTAGCGTTGTAATTCCCGTTTATAACGAATTCGATACCATCGAGATTCTCCTCGAAAGAGTGATGTCTGTCGGGCTTGCAGATGAGATCCTAATTGTCGATGATGGATCGACAGATGGAACACGAAAACTCTTGCAAGAATTGGCGCCCGCCCACGAGATCGTTCATCTCATCCTTCACGAAACGAATCAGGGCAAAGTAGCTGCAGTACAAACAGGGTTCCAGGCAGCCACTTGCGATCTAATCCTTATTCAAGATGCTGATTTGGAATACGATCCCCGGGACTACGTCACGCTTCTGCAACCCATTCGCGAAGGGATTGCAGATGTCGTCTATGGGTCCAGATTTCTCGGTGCTCCTCGGCGCGTGACGATGTTTTGGCACATGATTGCCAATAAAATGCTCACGCTAATGACTAATATCCTCTTTAATAGCATCCTCACTGATATGGAGACCGGCTACAAACTCTTCAAGAGCGAAATAATCAAAGATATCCCGCTTCGCTCGAAGCGCTTTAATATCGAGCCTGAAATAACCGCGAAATTGCTCAAGCGGAAGGTTCGCATTTTTGAAGTTCCGATTACCTTTAACCCCCGTGAATATGAGGAGGGAAAGAAGATCGGATTAGGAGATGCATTCGAGGCTGTATGGTCGTTAATTAAATATCGATTTATGGATTAATTTCTTAAAAAGCTACTAAGTGATGTCATTCGCTAGCGCATCTAGATTCGAAACGCTCCTGGAAATACAACCCTCGAGATTCTTGATTAGCTAAATCCCTTCTGCACGATAAGTTCCCCTATTTTCAGGAAACTGAATATCTACAATGTTCAGCTGTAGCGATTCGTAACCAAGGTAGCTATTCCTCTCCAATCTATAGGCGATATCGATAAACTCTGGAAGCCGCTCAATAATATCTCCCATTCGGAATGCGATTGCATCGAAGGAGATTGATGATTTCCGTAAGGTCATCTTCAGGTGCGATTTATCCGCCCCAACTAGGCGGCTATCCCGTACTTGCACTTGCTCGGTACAGAATATTGGCCAATTGTTTCCTTGACCACATGGTTGTAATAGATCGATAAATTTCATTATTCTTTCCCCCAATTCGTCAAATTCAGCTTTCGAATCAATCCCTACAGCAGGTATTAATTCCTCATCTCCCATTTCCTGGTCAGCAATGGCACTCAAACGTTCCTGAAGCGCCTGAATATTTTCATTGCGGACGCTGAAACCTGCAGCTGCTTCATGTCCACCAAATCGATCGAGAAGGTCAGAGCATTTCTCCAGTGCTGCCGTTATATGAAAACCAGGGATGCTCCTTGCTGAAGCACGCGTATGACTCTCGCCGATTTTGCCAACAATGGCTGGTCGATAAAATTCATCGCAGATTCTTGAGGCCGCGAGGCCAACAACCCCTTCGTGAAAATCTTGTTCTGCAACCATTAAAATAGATTCAATATCGCCGCGTTTAATAGTTTCTATCGCTCGTTCTACAACATCTAGCGTAAGTTGTTTTCGCTTATTGTTTAACTGCTCGAGTTCTTTTGCTATATCACTCGCCGTCTGAGGTTTCTTGGCAACAAGTAACTTGTAGGCAGTAAGCGCGGATTGCACTCTTCCAGCTGCATTCAATCGGGGTCCCAGCCCAAATCCGATTGAGGATGAATCAATCCCCCCTTCCCTATATCCTGATACATTAATCAGCGCCCTTAACCCGATCCGTGGTGATGAGTTGAGTACATCCAATCCCATCTTAACAAGAGCGCGATTCTCGTCCGTTAGTGGAACCATATCTGCAACTGTCCCAATCGCCACAAAATCGAGAAGTGCCGTCTCTTTTGAAGAAGGTAGTCCCTTATCTCTGAAAATCGCCTGTGCTAATTTGTAAGCGACTCCTACGCCAGCTAAACCTTCGTATGGGTATTTTGTGTCTGCTCGATGCGGGTTGAGTAAAGCGAGTGCTTCTGGTAGCGCATCACCCTGAACATGATGATCGGTGATGATTACATCAAGGCCTAGTTGAGTCGCATGTGCTACTTCATCGACGGCCCGTACGCCGCAGTCGACGGTGATCAAGAGTTTCGCGTCCGACGCGGCGATATACTCTACAGCCTGATGATTGAGACCGTATCCCTCTGAAAATCTGTCCGGGAAGTATACGTTGACGGATGCCCCAATCTCCCTCAGCGCTTCGTCCAACAAGGCAGTTGCAGTGACCCCATCTGCATCGTAGTCACCGTAGATAATGATCTCCTGATCCTTTTCTAACGCCATGTTGATCCTTGAAACCGCTTCCTTCATCTCCGTAATTAAATAAGGGTCAGCTTCAATGAACGTGCCCGGATCCAGAAATTCATTGACGCTAGCTTCTGTTAAATATCCCCGATTAAAAAGTATCTGCTGTTCGATCCTGTTGAAGGACCGTAGGGATTTGTTTACTTCAGCAGGAGGTGAATTAGGGATTGTCCATTTCATTATGCGCGGCCACCTTTAACTCTTGATGGAATATGTAGTTTCGTCTTTCTTTTCAAAGTGTACCTTACTATAAGTTTGTCATTTGCACTTGCGGACTTGCTATCGTCTGCGCATATGGGTACACCTTTCCGAAAAAACCTGGGATGTGCTACGATGACCCTATGAACGTCGTATTTATGGGCTCACCCGAATTTGCAATTCCATCTCTCGATGCTCTTTCCGCGAAGCATGAACTTGATCTCGTTGGTGTATTAACTCAACCTGACCGCCCTGCTGGCCGTGGTCGGAAATTGAGATCTTCACCCGTTAAGTTGCGCTGCAACGAGTTGGGAGTGAGTATTTATCAACCAGATTCCTTGAAATCGCCTGAAATTATTGCTATTCTCCAAACCCTGAATACTGAACTTATTATCGTAGCTGCGTACGGCATGATCCTACCGCCTAAGCTTCTTGATCTCCCTAAGTTTGGCTCTATCAATGTTCACGCGTCTCTGTTGCCGCGCTGGCGTGGAGCAGCCCCAATTCAAGCTGCAATCCACGCTGGAGATTCAGATACGGGCGTGACGATTATGAAAATGGATCCCGGTCTTGATACGGGTCCGATTCTATCTCAATGTAGTATCGTGATCCATTCGTATGATACAGGAGGTAAATTATCAGAACGCCTCGCAGATCTAGGCGCTGAGCTACTCCTGGAAACCATCCCGGGATATATTTCAGGGGAACTCCATCCACACAAACAGGACGAGAACAAAGCAACGTATGCACCCTTGCTAAATAAATCTGATGGCCGATTAGATTTTATGCGATCCGCAATTGAGCTTGAGCGTCAAATTCGGGCGTTTGACCCTTGGCCTTCGTCGTTTCTTGAATGGGGAAATAAGCGAATTTGCATCCACAAGGCTAATGCGCTCAGCGATGACACCTTAGAGCCTGGAGCTGTGGGCAAGATTGAGAACAAACCGGCTATCGGCGCGAACCCAGGCACGCTCCTCCTGCAAATCGTCCAGCCAGCCGGGAAAAAAGAGATGCCTGCTGAAGATTTTATTCGGGGCGCAGGAGGTATTTTGAACACCAACCTTCTCGCTAACCAGGTATGACTATGGAACTCCAACTCCTTCGTACACTACATCCCCCTGAAATCTTCCTTCATCAACTTATTGAACTGCTCCAATCCGAAGGCGTCACCATAAGTTTAGAAGAATTCCATTTAAGAATTGATAAGCTACCAGGCGAGGATCGTCTCCTTCTGGCCGTAGAAGGAGAACACCTGTATGGCTATGCGCATCTACGAATTGCGCATGATCTAATCGATTCAGAGACAGCAGTCGTCGTATCTGTTGTCGTCCGCGAGGATAGGAGACGCCAAGGAGTCGGAAGCCGGCTCATTGCAGCAGCCGAGACTTGGGCACGCCAATCAGGCCGCTCACGCCTTCTCCTGCGAACAGATGTTGTTCGAACAGGCGCGCACGCATTCTTCGTCGCCTTAGGTTATGACGGAAGCTCAACCCAGCTCGAATTCATCCGCCATCTCTCCGATTAATTTCCCTCTCTCCTACGATTCGCTCCCTTTCGCGTTGACAAGCACCTGTTCTGTGAGAAAATGACCGCGGCATGTCCTCTCTTTCCACTCAGGTTCTCGTCATCGGCGGCGGAGCGACCGGGCTCGGTATTGCCTGGGATGCTGCTTTGCGCGGCCTTAAAGTTGTCCTTATCGAACAATCCGACATCGGCCAGGGCACATCAGGTCGTCATCATGGTTTGCTGCACTCTGGTGGTCGCTACGCTCTTTCCGATCCCGTCTCTGCTCGAGACTGCGCCTCTGAAAATCGCATTCTCAGAAAGATTGCTTCGCACACCATTGAAGATACCGGCGGACTTTTCGTAGCAACTCCGGCTGACCCAGTTGATTATCCTGATCGATGGGTTAGTGCATGCTCCCAGTTAAACATTCCGGCAGAGGAGATTTCGCTCTCGGCAATGCTTGAACGAGAGCCATTGCTCAATCCGAGAATTTCGAGATCCTTTCTCGTTCAAGACGCATCTGTCGACTCCTTCGACCTGTCACACTTGTTAGTGAAAGGCATTCAGGAGCATGGCGGCGTTGTACTACTGCGTCACAGATTGGAAAGTTTAATCAGACATCAAGATCGTTTGGTTGAAGCCAAGATCATAGATTTATCAAACGATAAAAGCCTAAGACTGTCCGCCAACCTCTTTGTCAACGCCGCGGGTCCGTGGGCAAAGACAATAACAACTATGGCGGGCGTTGAATTGCCCCTTGCCCTCGGCAAAGGGACACTTGTCGCCATGTCCCACCGTCTTGTCAACACCGTCGTTAACCGCTGTAAGCCGCCCTCAGACGGCGATATTATCGTCCCCGTAGGTACGGTCGCAATCCTTGGCACGACGGATGTTCCAGTCAAAGAACCCACTTCCTTGGATATTGAACCCTGGGAAGTCGATCTCTTACTCGCGGAAGGAGATCTTCTCCTGCCGGGATTGCGGGATAGCAGACCACTTCGAACCTGGGCTGGTATTCGCCCACTTTACCAGCCAGCTGATAACGGTGACACACAAACCCGTGCCCTACTCCGAGCACATGTGATCCTGGACCACGAGGAGACCGATGGCCTTCAATGTTTTATCAGTGTGATCGGCGGCAAGCTGACGACTTTTAGATTGATGGCAGAGGAAGCGGTTGATCTTATTTGTGATAAGCTCGAAATTGATCAGAAGTGCTCCACTGCATCAACCCCCCTTCCGCATGAGAGCGGCCAATTCCTTAGCCTGCCCTCCCGTCTAGAGAAGCTCGAGCGCCAACATCCTCTCGCCACTACTGATCAGATTGTTTGCGAGTGTGAACTCGTCCTGCGCGGTGATATTGAGCTCGCTCTTGAAAAATCTGCCGCCGGCACCGAATTGGATGACCTCAGACGTGATCTGAGAATTGGAATGGGACCCTGCCAGGCTGGCTTTTGTGCTTTCCGCACATACGCGATTTCTTCAGAATATTACTCATCACCCCCCTCTTTAAAAGGTCTCCATAACTTTCTATATGAGCGCTGGAAGGGAATAAGGCCTGTATCCTGGGGGAGCACACTCCAACAAATGGAATTCTCACGCCGTATCTACCTCGACTTGCTCGCCGCCGGTCCAAAATCGGAGAAGCGCTCTTGACACATATCATTATTGTTGGTGGTGGTCTCACAGGGCTATTTGCGTCAATTCTCGCCGCCGATCGAGGAGCCAAAGTCACAACTGTCTTTAAAGGCCGCGGTGGGTTATCAATATCCCATGGCTGCCTCGATGTCCTGGATAAAAGTGCACCTTCCAGATCTTTAACACTCCTTCCGAAGCAACACCCATATCAACTCACCGGTAAAACCCATCTTAAGGATTCGATTTCCAAGTTTCGAGATCTGATGCTGCATGCCGGATATCCCTTTACAGGGAAGCTCTCGAAGAGCATGTCTATTCTTACTGCATTGGGATCCATCAAACGAACATCCTTTGCCCCTGCCGGCATCGCCAGGGGTGATCTCAACTCAGGCGGGTCTATCGTATTGGGACACTTCAGCGGTTTTCGGGATTTTTATCCCCGTATGATTCAAAAACGAGCGGCTCAAGCCGGTGTCAAGATTGCGAAAGTCATAGATTTGCCATTGCTCGAACCTCCTGATCGCAGAGATGCGTATTCTACAGATTACGCGCTCCTCTTTGAAGACACTGAATGGCGTGAGGAGATAATTCGCATGTGGAGGCCACTCCTTCCTGGGGTTAAGCGTCTCGGGCTTCCAGC